>JBEDEU010000199.1:0-4469 GCA_041175585.1 Pseudomonadota bacterium
CCGTCGCCTGCCTTGAGGCACGCGGCTTTGGCCCTGACGATTTCGCACGCTCACACCCCGGCGGTGCGCTTGGCCGGCGGTTATTGACGCGCGTGGCCGACATCATGCGTAGCGCCACGTCGGTACCTAGCGTCACGCAGACCGCTTCGATCTTTGAAGCCTTGGAAGAAATCTCGCGTAAAGGAATGGGCATGACCGCCGTTCTCGACGCAGAAGGTCGTGCCATCGGCATTTTTACTGACGGCGACCTGCGCCGCTTAATAGAACGCAAAGGGGATGTCCGCAACCTCAGCGTAACGGAAGGCATGTCCCGCAATCCCCGCCACATTCAGGCCGAGGCGCTCGCCGTCGATGCAGCAGTGATTATGGACAGCCACAAACTTACCCAGATGCTGGTGTCGGACGAGCAAGGCAAACTGATCGGCGCCCTGCACATGCACGACCTGATGACGGCCAAAGTCGTCTAAATCAAGATGAATAGACCCCCTCTTATTCCCCACCCCGCCGAAGCACTCGTGCTCTCCAAAATCTCGGCCTCCGTCCGGGAACGCCTTGCGCGTATCAAACTGATGGTGTTCGATGTTGATGGGATACTGACTGACGGCAGTCTTTGGTACGGCGAACACGGAGAAGTCTTCAAACGCTTCAATGCGCTCGACGGGCATGGGCTGAAGATGCTCGCTGCCAGTGGCGTTACGGTTGTGCTCATGACAGGACGTTCTGGTCCAATCGTTGATCGGCGTGCCGCGGAGCTGGGACTCGGTGATGTCTTGCAAAATGTTCGCGACAAAGGCGTGGCCATTGCGGAGCTGGCTACCAAGCACCACGTTTCTCTGGAGCAAACCGGCTTCATGGGAGACGATCTCATCGACTTGCCCGCAATGCAACGCACGGGCTTTGCTGCCTCGGTCCCAGATGCCCCTGCCTACGTGCAGCAAGCGGCGCACTGGGTGGCAATCAAGGCAGGCGGCCATGGTGCTGCGCGCGAGTGCTGCGACATTATTCTGGCGGCGCAGCACCGACTAGGCACATTTTTCCAACCGGGCCGTCTTGGCCCGGGCACGATACAGTAGCCGTCCATGAAAGAACGCGCCTCAATCGTCGTATCCTTCATCATCTTGCTCTCACTAGTCTTGGGAACATGGTGGGCTGCTGACTATTCACAGCGCGCAGTCGAAATTGACCCGCCGAGCCGCCTGACACACGAGCCCGACACCTGGGCAAAAAAGATCGTGCTGCTGCGCACTGACGAGAAAGGCATCGTGATTCACCGTCTCGAAGGGGATCTGATGGAGCACTTCCCCGACGACAAGTCCTACGAATTGATCGCGCCTCGCGCCTTCGCACTCAAACCTGAAAATCCGCTCACTGTTGCCACGTCCCGCATCGCCGTTGTGTATGACGAGGGCAATCGCATCATCATGCGCGGTGACGCCGTCATTTTGCGTCTCGGAGACGCTGAACGACAACCCCTTAATTTCCGTAGCGATGAGCTCACGTTGCTCGTGAAAGAAGACCTGAGTTTTACAGATCTGCCGGCAGTCGCGACAAGCGGTCGTTCACGCATGAGCGGGGTCGGGATGCGTTTTAACAATGCCACGCAGCAGCTAGACGTGTTTAAATCGACCGATGTCGACATTGCCCCGAAAGATCAGGCGGCAGAATCGACCCCAAAAGCTTTAATACCCAAGCCATGATTAAACTTTGCTCGCAGCGCACCGTCCTTAATTCACTCCTTGCCATGCAATGCATGCTCGGGGCGATCGTCCATGCTCAGACCGCGCAACCACCTGCTGTCACAGCCGAAGAGCCGAGCACGACCATTTTGTCAGACAGTCTGCATTACGACGACACAAAACGCGAAAGTACCTTCACGGGCAAAGTCGTCATGACACGCGGCTTGCTCACCATGAATGCAGACGTACTGCAAATGCGTGAAGATAAGGATGGCAATCAGTTCGGCGAAGCAACCATGAAAAGCGACAAGCTCGTCTTGATTCGCCAGCTGCGTCCGGAAAATTTTGAGGTGCTCGAAGGAGTCGGCCAGCGCGCAGAATATGACGGTAAAAACGAAACCTTCGATTTGATTGGGAAGGCTGTCGTCTCGCGCTACATCTGCGGCAAGCACTTCGATACAGTGAGCGGTCAGCAGGTGCGTTACAACCAAAAAACTGACGTTTATCAAGCTTTTTCAGGACCGAACTCTGCCAATGCTGATGGACGGGTCCGCTCTGTAGCTCAGCCTAAAGCGCGAGCAGAGGCTGCCGTCGCCGAATGCAAAGCGAAACAAGGTAATTTGCCTCCTACCCCTGCAGCAAAGCCCGCTGGTACAGCCCGCCCCTAAAGCATCATTCATGCAAACATCGCAAGCCTCGATCTCCGCAAACCCAGCTCCTGACCATGCACCAGGAAAACTCAGTGCAACTGGGCTGCGTAAGTCCTATGGCGGACGTATGGTCGTGCAAGACGTCTCGATCTCCGTCAATAGCGGTGAAGTCGTTGGGTTGCTTGGCCCGAACGGTGCGGGAAAAACCACTAGCTTTTATATGATCGTGGGCTTGGTGGCTGCAGATGCGGGGCGTATCGAAATCGATGACACGCCAATCAGCAGCATGCCGATTCACCGTCGCGCACGCATGGGACTATCCTATCTCCCACAGGATGCCTCGGTTTTTCGCAGATTGACGGTAGAAGAAAATATTCGAGCGGTCCTCGAGCTACAGATCGACAACGAAGGAAAAAAATTCTCGACGAGCAAAATTGAAGAGCAACTCAACTCTTTGCTTGAAGAATTGCAAATTACGCATATTCGTAAAAATAGCGCCTTGTCCCTCTCTGGCGGAGAGCGTCGGCGCGTGGAAATTTCTCGTGCCCTGGCGACGCGCCCACGCTTTATTCTGCTCGACGAACCATTCGCAGGCGTAGACCCGATCGCCGTGATTGAGATCCAGCGTATTGTGCGATTTCTCAAGAGCCGGGGCATCGGTGTGCTCATCACGGATCACAACGTGCGCGAGACATTAGGCATCTGCGACCGCGCCTACATCATCAGCGAAGGTAAGGTTCTGACAAGCGGCGTGCCTGACGAGATTATTAATGACGCCTCCGTGCGCCGCGTCTATCTAGGCGAACATTTCAAGATGTAACCCGCCGGCGCTGCCATCGCACTTATGCTGCGGCGCACAACGAAAACTTCCTGACGCAAATCAATCTTGGGTATTTCTACCCTTGATTTCCACACGCAAGTCACTACACTTGAAGCATTGATAGCAACCAAAGGAGTTTCTCGCCGTCCACACCCGTGCATCCGCACAACCGCTGTTCCTTTTTGGAGAGTACGCAATGAACCTGAATATCACCGGTCACCATCTTGACGTCACCCCAGCCATCCGGGAATACATCCAAACCAAAATGGCCCGTGTTTTACGGCATTTTGATCACGTTATCGGCACGCAAGTCATGCTGTCGGTCGAACCACTCAAACACCACGCAGAAATAACTTTGCATGTTCGCGGCAAAGATATCCACTGCGAAGCGTCAGAACAAAATCTTTATGCCTCGATAGACTTGCTGATCGATAAAGTCGACCGCAAAGTACTCCAGTACAAGGCGCGTACACAGGATCACCATCATCTAGCAACCAAACGGCAGGTTTTTGAGACGGCGTAACTGCCTAGCGCAAACCCGCTTCAAACGCCACGCCCACTAATCATTTGGTGGGCGTTGTTTTTTGTACGACATCACCATTAGCTAACAAGGGGATAAAACCGATAGGATTAGAGCCAACCTATAATCAAAAACATGAAACACCTGTCTCGCCTTTTGCCTCTAAGCAATGTTGTGCTCGACTTGCCCGCAACGAGCAAGAAGCGGGTATTTGAACAAGCGAGCCTCCTGCTTGAGAACAATCAAGGCATCGAACGCGCAGCCGTGTACGAAAGCCTGTTCGCTCGCGAGCGTTTGGGCTCAACGGGCTTAGGCTCCGGAATCGCCGTCCCGCATGGTCGCGTTAAAGGCCTCAAGGCCGGTGTTGCCGCTTTTATTCGGCTCGCAAAACCCATCCCGTTTGATGCGCCGGACCGACAACCGGTCGGCCAGCTGTTGATTCTGGTGACGCCAGAAGCCTCAACGCAACAACATCTCGATATACTTGCCGAAGTGGCTCGCCTGTTTTCTGACGAAGCGCTCAGGTCGCGTTTAGCGATGGAAACCGACCCAACGGTCGTGCATGCCTTATTGACCGAAGACATACGTTAGTTTTTTTGCGGGCAGACCCACCCCTTCCATTACGGAGTCACCATGCTGACGGTGCAGGACCTGGTTCACGACAATACCGAAGACATTCCATTTACTTGGGTGGCAGGGAAAACTGCGGCTGATCGCCTCATCCCGGACAACGGCATGGCCGCAGCCGACCTGATCGGCCACTTAAACCTGATTCACCCCTCACGGATTCAGGTGTTCGGTCC
>JBEDEU010000200.1:0-4469 GCA_041175585.1 Pseudomonadota bacterium
GTCTTCCAAGTACAAGAGCGTGGCTGGAAATGATTTCTTCAGATCTTGATCTAGCCCACTCGCTGCTAAGTAGCCACGGGCATAGCCCATTTTCCAAGCGACAACACTGCTGCGGATGTCGTACTCCCAAGAGTTACCCAGCATGGCGCGGCGCAACTCCTTGTTGACGTTTTGAACGCTGGTTCCCTCGTAATAGGTACGACCAAACGGACTGAGTTTTTTTCGTTGGAGGTAGTAGCCCTTGGTGACAGCAGCTATGCCAAGGATTGTTAAAGCTTGTCGTAATGCCAAATCCTTCTTGGGCCCTTGTATCAACTTTGATTCCGTCTCAAGCCAATAAACGTAGGCTTTGACTGACTCAACATCAACTGGCACCCAATCGAAAAGCTGCCGCAGCTTGTCCTCGCGCCATTCCAAGTTGTACTCTGGATAAAGGTGATCAAACAAGGCAATGTTGCTGACATCATCACCGCTCAGGTACGCATCAATCTCTTCGTCAGTTGTGGCGGCAGACAGGGATGCCGCAGGAATCTGCAAGTCGTTTTGTACCGTGACCAGTGAGGTTAGCTTGACCTGGGAATTTTGGCCAGAGAACTTAGTGCCCTTAACTACCGTCTGAACGATGTCCCAGTCGTTGTCGGTGAGCCATTTGTGCACGCGGATCTTTTTGGGTCCGATCTGCCCGCCTTTGTTTGCCAGTTGGTCTAGTGAAATTTCGTAAAGTCCTAGCTTGCGTTGCTCGGGTGTTTGCCCACGCTGTAGGGCATCAAACAGCATAGATTCAACAACGCTTAGGTATTTAGTCAGCGCCCGTTTGGCAGCCGCAGCTGGCTTGGGAAAAGCCTTCTGTAGGGCTGCCTCAACCGACTCATGGACTTTGAGCTTGATCACTGGATTCACGTTCCTTGCAAATGAAATCTAGGATTTCCAGTGTATTTAGCACCTTTTTACAGATTTCACGACCACAAAAAAAGTCACAGACATATAGTAATTTATAAGCCTCATTTGTTGAAATTTATTGGATAAGTGGGATCTTGAAGTGGCATTGCCACGACATGCCGAAGGCATGCAGCTCCTGTGTTCACGAGGCGAATAAATTCGAAAAAAAATGAACAGGTCTTTTTTGGATAAGTACTTGATGCACACCTACCAAGCATCAGTAAGAGCAAAGGTCAATGGCCGTAGCCAAGTGATCAAGACCGAAGTTCGAGCCATGAACGCGCAGGACGCACGTTGGTTGCTATGGGCTCAGTATGGATTTCATAGCATCCAGTCAGGGCCCCATTTATTAAAGGCAACCTGATGGTGAAGATTTCTTGAGCCATTGCACAACCTATCCTCAACCGTTTATTGGTCGGCTTTGCAGCGGTTGCTGCCGGTCGTGACCCGGCATCGCTCCAAGGCATCTCCCTAGAAGCAGTCATACGCACTCGCTTGTCCTTGTTTAGTCCGCTGACCGGTTTCAGGTGAGTAGCTGTCAATAGAAAAGTTTAGGATCACAACTACGAGATGAGTGACCACTTTCAGTTGGTGTGAACGGGTACTTTCGACCCTCACCGGACTTTCGGCGTTGAGAAGTTCAAACGGCAGCAAACTGATTGAAATGGACTGTCGCCTCCAAGCGAAGAAAAGCAGTTACCCCGCTTTCAAGGTATTGCCGAAAGTATTACGGATTGAATAACCGGCTGTCAGTTTTCTGCTGCGAGCTGTTAGAATTGCCACATTGAAACAGGGGGGTGCTCTGAACAAGGATCAGTTCCGGCTCGTTGAGCTGTTGTCAAAAGAGGTCGAGGAAGGGAATCTCGCCATTTTTGCTGGCGCCGGATTCTCACGCGATGCCGGTTTCGTTGATTGGAAAACGCTGCTCAAGCCCATCGCTGATGACCTAGAATTGGACGTCGAGAAAGAATGGGATCTCGTTACCCTTGCTCAGTACCATACCAACATCCATCATGCCAATCGCGCGAAGCTCAACCAGCTCTTGGTGACAGAGTTTTCCACAAATGTTGCGCCGACTGTTAACCATCGAATCCTGGCCCGACTGCCTATTGGAACGTACTGGACAACTAACTACGACAACCTCATCGAGGCAGCACTCGAAAGCACGGGCAAAATCGCCGACGTCAAGTACACTGTAAAGCAGCTCGCCACCACTAAGTCTAATCGCGACGCGGTGGTGTATAAGATGCACGGCGACGCTACACATCCTGCAGATGCTGTCCTGATCCGCGACGACTACGAGCGGTATCACATCAACATGCAACCGTACGTCACTGCACTCAGCGGTGACCTAGTGTCCAAGACGTTTCTGTTTCTCGGGTTCAGCTTTACCGACCCCAATCTTGAATACATCCTCAGCCGTGTCCGCATCCACTACGGGCGCGACCAGCGGCAGCATTACTGTGTACTTCGCAAAGCGAAGCGGTATGACAACGAAGCCCTAGTAGATTTCGAATATCGCCAGCGAAAAGAGCAGCTCTTTGCCGGGGAGCTGCTGCGGGTCGGTATCAAAACCACTTTTGTCGATGAATTTGAGGAAATCACCGCAATCCTCAAAGCCGTCGAGTACAGGCACAAGCGACGTACTGTGTTCATCTCCGGTGCTGCGCACGAATACTGCCCTTGGACGCAGGCGGAGTCCGAGCGATTTGTATATGAGCTGAGTCGAGAAATTAACAAGGAGAAGTTTCGCGTTATCTCGGGTTTTGGGCTAGGGATCGGAAGCGCTGTTATTAGCGGCGTTCTAGAGCAAACCATCATGAGTGGGGGGCGCCTAGATGGTGAGCAACTTGTACTTAGACCGTTTCCCCAGACCCAATCGGGGAAGCGGCCATTGGCAGAGTTGTGGCGCGAGTATCGTCGCACCATGCTTGAACACGCCGGCAT
Organism: Pseudomonadota bacterium; assembly: GCA_041175585.1. GTDB lineage: Bacteria > Pseudomonadota > Gammaproteobacteria > Burkholderiales > Burkholderiaceae_B > Zwartia. The sequence goes on from JBEDEU010000200.1 coordinate 2,887, forward strand.
CGCAATTTTTTTGTTTGGAAACAAACTCGTCGACGGAAAGGTTGTTGAGTCAAATGGGATGCGGGAAGAATTTGAAATAGCGCGCGAAAATGGCGTGTTCATTATTCCCATAGGTATTACGGGCTCCATCTCCCTGAAGCTCTGGGAAGAGGTTCTACATAATTTCAAAGTGAATGATCATCCACGAGGCAATGACATATTGCCGCTACTCCAGGCGCTTGGCGACGATAAGACAGACCTTAACGAAGCCAAAAAAATTACGTTGCAACTTTTGAGAATCGTCTAAGGATCGATATGGCTAGGAAAGTGTTCTTCAGCTTCAAGTACGCTGACGTACAGCGGGCAATGAATGTCCGCAACAGTAACGTCATTTCCGGCGCTGCTAAATCTGGCTTCATCGACAAGGCAGATTTTGAAAAGGTGGAGCGCGAAGGCGACAAGGCCATCAAGGCCTGGATTGACAAGCAGTTGGAGGGTACGTCGGTTACTGTGGTCCTCGTTGGTGCGAATACCGATAAGAGCAAATGGGTCAAGTACGAGATCGCGCAGAGCATTGCCAGGGGTAATGGCATTCTGACTATCGACATAAGTAAGATCGCCGACCTGCAGGGCGATACTACAGACTGCTGCAGCTTGAGAGTGCCGGGTTATGAGCACTATCTCTGGAACAAGCACAATGGGCGGGACAATCTGGGCACGTGGGTGGAGGATGCAGCAACTGCTGCAGGAAAGTAGTGGAGCGTGATAAGGCCACACCTGAACGGCTGTCCGGCCGCAATTCTCCTGTACTTCGGAATATCTCAGAAACCTGCCGCTCAATTAACGCGGAGGCTAAAGTCTGCTCAGGGTCGAATGTGTAAATTCACTGTTTTGGAACGCAGCCATTCCGCTCAACTTTCTGCCATGGGGCCGTTACCCAATGCAAAGCTGACGCAGTGAGCGTCGGACGCCAGCGTCCGTTTTGGCCGATTTGCTTCCGTAGACGATCCAGCAGCATTTAAAGTGATGCGGTCATCCGACCGGCAGCGCTGAAGGATTGATGGCAGACCGCTCCTGGCCGAATGCGCTGGTTGACTGCCCAACTCGTTTGCAGTCATCAGTTCAACTGGAGTGATCTCTTCTGACTTGATATAGCGCAAGGCGGTTACAACCCAAAAGCGCATGCTTTGCTCCCCTCAACTCGATGGGAGACCATCATGGAAACCTCAACCAATGTGGTTCATCACGAACCGTGGAACAAGGGCAAGATCGTCGGGCAGAAAGCTCCCTTCAAGGTGAAAGACATCTGGGCCCTACGCGTACGGCTTCAGATGGAAGGACGGGTTCGCGAGCTCGCCCTCTTCAACCTTGGTATCGACAGCAAGCTTCGCGGATGTGACCTCGTATCACTCAAAGTCCGCGACGTGACCCATGGCGATCAGGTGGCCAACCGAGCCATCGTCATGCAACATAAGACTAAGCGCCCAGTGCAATTCGAGATCACGGCTGTCACTAGAGAGGCCTTGCAGGCGTGGATCAAGCAGGCGGCATTGAAATCCGACGACTTTCTTTTTCCGAGCAGGCTCCACGATTCACCCCACCTC
>JBEDEU010000201.1:0-4465 GCA_041175585.1 Pseudomonadota bacterium
AAGGGCGGAGCCTCCGGTGGTGAAAGCGCCGCCCGTCACCTTGGTCGTCACGGAATGGTTGATCCAGACGCCTTGCAGCAAGTCCGCGAGCGAGCAAGCTACTATCCAAGTCTTGTACCAAGCATGCCTGCTTCTTATGTCCGTTTGCTACACGGCAGCAAGCTCACGATCAATGGTCATCTTTGGGAAGGCATTGTCGGCTATGGCCATGCGCCTGAGCACATATCGCTCTACTGCGCAGACCTGAATGTTTTGATTTCAGGTGACATGGTGTTACCGCGCATCTCAACCAATATAAGCGTCTTCGACTATGAACCGCTGAGCAATCCCTTGCCACTATATTTAAATTCACTGAACGCCTTTAATCATCTGCCAGCGGACACTCTTGTACTGCCTTCACATGGCAAACCCTTTACTGGCTTGCATGAACGTATCGCGCAACAGCACGCACACCACGCCGAGCGTTTAGACGAGGTGCTCGCTGCGTGCATCACACCTCAATCGACAACCGACATCTTGCCTGTCATGTTTAAACGTAAACTTGACCTACACCAAACCACCTTTGCGATGGGCGAGGCGATCGCACATTTGCACGCTCTGTACTTCGAAGGAAAGCTTTCCCGTTCGCTTGATGCGGACGGCATCATCCGTTTCAAACAAATCTAGCCCTCCCATATTTAAAAGGACGCGTCGTGACTACGCATCATCTCGATACTAAATTGCTCCATATCGGTAGTGCCCCGTTTGATCCCGAAACCGGCACAGCGCCCGTTAACCTGCCTTCGATGCGAACCAGCACGGTCCGCTTTGAAAACCTCGCGGCACTCGAGCGCGTCTTTGCCAAACGTGCTGCCGGTGAGCGTGCCATCAGCTACGGTCGTTCAGGCATGGATACACACCGTGCGCTCGAAGAAGTCTTCATGCAACTCGAGGGCGGTACGTACTGCGTACTCGCACCGTCGGGTATGGCAGCGATCAATATCGCTTTCTTGGGAATTCTAAAAACGGGCGATCATGTACTCGTGTGCGATGGCGTCTACGGCCCTGTGCGGAACCTGGACCGCGCGTTGCTCAAGGGCCTCGGAATTACTGTCACGTATTTTGCGGCACAGGACGATCTCGATGCGCTCATTACGCCTGAAACAAAAATGATTTATGTCGAATCGCCAGGTTCGCTACTGTTTGAAATGCTCGATCTACCTGCAATGGCTGCAATCGCTAAACGACACGGTGTGTTGCTTGCAGCAGATAACACTTGGGGTTCAGGATATATCTACCGCCCTTTAGCATTGGGTGCTGATATCTCTGTCGTCGCTGGGACCAAATATGTTGCCGGACACTCAGATGTCATGCTCGGTGCCGTCGTTGCCAAAGACGAGTCCGTTGCTGCACGACTGCACTCTGCGCAATATGCAATGGGTAACTCCATTAGCGCAGATGATGCATGGCTCGCATTACGCGGTGTCAAAACAATGGCTGTTCGTATGCCCCAACACGCCATCAACGCCTTAAAGGTTTGTGCATTTTTTGATGCTCAGCCGTACGTCGCCAAGATCTTTAATCCCGCCTGGCATAAAGACGCAGGCTATGCACTGTGGCAACGAGACTGTACCGGCGCCAATGGGATGTTGTCCGTTGAGCTTAAGTGCTCACCCGACGCAGCAAAGGCTTACGTCGATGCACTCACGCTGTTTGGAATTGGATTTTCTTGGGGAGGCTATGAAAGTCTGGTGCAATGGGTCGATCCGAGCACACTAGCGGCGCACAGTTACTGGAAGCACAGCCCCAATGCCTTACTACGATTTCATATCGGACTTGAGGACGTTGACGACTTAATCAACGACCTCAAGCAAGCCGCTCTTCACTTGCCGCGAACCTGAGTAATCAGGCTGTTAGCGACATCAATCGTTTCCTGATAACCACCGGCTTCCGATGGCGAGGTCACAAAACGGCCCGCCACCGACATAGTCGGTGTGCCTTGCACACGATAGGCGGTCACAAGCTGATCAGCACGGCCCGCCTTAGACGACACACCAAACGATTCGAACGCAGCTTCGAATTTTGCACGATCAACGCCCTGCGACACAATCCAGGTTGTAATTTCTGCTTTTGTGAACAAGCGCTTTTTCTGTTCATGAATCGCATCAAATACTTTCATGTGCAAATCGAGCCGGTCCATTGCTTCAAGCGTGTAATACAAGCGCTGCAAAGGCTTCATGCTAGCGTTAAATGCAACGGGTACATGTTTGACGACCACGTCTGCTGGGACTGTCTTCATCCATTTTTGCAACAACGGTTCGATCACAGCGCAGTGTGAACATGCGTACGAAAAGAACTCCTGAACTTCAATTTTTCCGGGCTCAGTTGGCTGCGCTGGGCTTAACTCAACATATTTTGATTTGGCCGGCGCGCCGCTCTGCGCATGACTCGCGCCGGCAAACGACATCAACATCAGGCCTGCCATCGCAAGCAATACTTTTGAAAAAAGTTTCATCTCTGAATGATCCTTAAAAGGTTCTAGCGCCAAGAAGGCCGCATCACACTACCGCTCGCCTCTATTACTGTCGAACTACTGCTGTCGGAATTTTTTCCTGGCCCAGCTTTGTACGAATTTGATTCATATCATCGATTCGCGCGAAGGGGCCCACACGCACACGATTTACTTGTAATCCATTGACCTCGGCACGCTGAATTTCAACTGGCATGCCTAAAAGCAAAATCCTTGCGCGCAAGGACTCCGCATCTTCCAACACGCGGAATGATCCAACCTGCAAGAAATAGGGCCCACCACTTGCTGGGGTCGTTTGTGGTTGGCTCGGAGGCGGCGGCAGTGGCTCAGCCTTCGGACGTGGGTTCACGTTTGTATTTCCACCGGCAGCGGGTGCCGTTGGTGTCAAGGTCGCGATCAAAGAGCCGAGCGCATCGCCACTTGCGGGTGCCGGTGTATTTGCGGCAGGCGCTGAACCAGTAGAGGGGGTAGAGGGAGCCGAGGTTGCAGTGGAGTTGCCCGAGTCGCGGCCACCCATTCCAGCGTTAGGGTCCGGAGCCTGACGCGGATCCGGGGCACCAGGCGCATCAGGCGTACGGCTCGCCTTGTCATAAAACGGCATTGGCGCTTTCACCACATAGTAAGCAACACCCGCTGCGACCATCAGGCCAATAACCAAGCCTGCTAGCACCCCATATAACGTGCTTCCACCAGACGATTTATGTTTTGCCATGTTGTGTCTCTTACATCCTCTCAGGTGCAGATACGCCCAACAACTCTAAACCATTTGCAATTACTTGGCGCGTTGCATCCGCCAAACGCAACCGTGCGTGCTTCAGCGCAATGTCGTCAACCAGCACTCGCTCAGCGTTATACCAGCCGTGAAAATCAGCGGCGCAGTCTCTCAACCAGAACGCCACCAAGTGCGGCGACAGCTCGAGCGCTGCCTGCGAAACTAAAGCCGGGAACTCGGCCAGACGCTGCATGAGCGCGAGCTCTGACGGTGCCTGTAACAGGTCAACAGATGCCCCATGTAATTGTTCCGTGGACAACCCAGCCTGGGACAGCATCGAGCAAATGCGGGCGTGTGCGTATTGAATATAGTAGACAGGGTTTTCTTCGCTTTGCGATCTAGCCAAGTCAACATCAAAAACAAACTCAGTATCAGCACGGCGCTGTATCAAAAAGAAACGCACCGCATCTCGACCAACCCACTCGATCAAATCACGCATCGTGACATAGCTGCCTGCACGCTTAGAGATCTTGACCTCTTCGCCGCCACGCATAACCTTCACCATCTTGTGCAATACATACGCAGGATAATCAGCCGGGATACCGAGGCTCAACGCTTGCAGCCCCGCACGTACCCGTGCAATGGTGCCGTGATGATCACTACCTTGAATATTGATGGCACGAGTAAAACCACGCTCCCATTTTGTGACGTGATACGCCACATCCGGAACAAAATATGTATAGCCACCTTCGGACTTGCGCATGACCCGGTCTTTGTCATCGCCCGTTCCCAGCTCGGTGGTGCGCAACCATAACGCACCCTCGCTTTCATAGGTGTGGCCGCTAGCAACCAATTGATTGACCGTATTTTCTACGCGGCCCGAGGTATACAGCGAGCTCTCGAGATAGTAGTGATCAAACGCCAAGCCAAACGCCTGCAAATCTAAATCTTGCTCATGCCGTAAATACGTAACAGCGAAGCGACGAATGTTATCCAGATCATCAAGATTGCCATTGGCGAGCACCGGCTCACCATCACTTGCGTTGGCACTCGCCTTCGCGACAAATTCTTTCGCGATGTCAGCGATGTACTCACCCTTATAGCCATCTGCGGGATAGTCAGGTGAGTCTGTGCTGACGCCTTGGGCGCGTGCCTGGACGCTAATAGCAAGGTTTTGAATTTGATTGCCGGCGTCGTTGTAATAAAACTCACGACTCACCTCAAAACCGCTTGCATCAAACAGG
>JBEDEU010000202.1:0-4464 GCA_041175585.1 Pseudomonadota bacterium
CGGTGTGAACGGCTCAAGCCATCCGGAATTTACCTCTGTGCGTGCAATGCTTGAACGTACTCGGTGACACCCGTCTGAACATCACGCATGGGCGCAGTGAAGCCTGCCTTGCGCAAGGCAGTCACATCGGCCTGCGTGTAGCTTTGGTAGCGCCCTTTCAAGTCCTCAGGAAATTCCACGTAGCGCAGCATGCCCTGCTTCACCAGATCTTCAAGAGAGAGCGCTGGCTTGCCTTGTATGCCACGCATTGCATTCACCACGGCGCTCGCCACATCATTGAAAGGTTGGGCGCGACCTGTACCGCAGTTAAAAATACCAGAAACTTTTGAGTGCTCGAGAAAGTGCAAATTAACATCAACCACATCGTCGACCGAGATAAAGTCACGCATCTGTCCGCCATCTGCGTAACCATCCCAACCGCCAAACAAACGCACATGACCTTCAGCCTGGAATTGGTTCATGTTGTGAAAAGCGACCGAGGCCATACGACCCTTGTGCTGTTCTTGCGGGCCATAGACATTGAAGTAGCGCAAACCCACCACTTGCGCGGTAAGTGAACTCATTCGGGCACGCAATACTTGGTCGAATAAAAACTTTGAGTAACCGTAGACATTCAAGGGGCGCTCATTAGCGAGATCCTCAACATAAACCGGCCCGGCGCCATAAACGGCAGCCGACGATGCATAAATGAAGGGAATCTTGTGCGATTGGCAATACTCGAATAACTCAAGAGTTACACGATAATTATTGTCCATCATGAAGCGGCCATCGCGCTCAGTGGTATCCGAGCAAGCCCCTTGATGAAAGACAGCACGCACGCCAGGTAAAAACCCTTCGAGCACGCCGCGCCGAAAGTCATCTTTATGCATGTAGTCTGTAATTTGACCGCCGACCAGATTGACGAACTTGTCTCCGTCCGTCAAATCATCCACTGCAAGAATATTGGTATGTCCGCGACGGTTTAAACCGCGCACGATGTTACTGCCGACAAAACCGGCTGCGCCTGTTACAACGATCATGCGAGTTCTCCTGCGGTCACAATAGAGGTGCCTAACTTACCTACAACGATACCACCGGCCCGATTCGCCCAACGCATCGACTCAGCCCACGGCACACCCGCTGCACGCATGACGGCCAAGGTTGCCAATACCGTGTCCCCCGCACCCGACACGTCAAAAACCTCGTGCGCCTGTGCGTCGACGTGGTCACTGCCTGAGTCCGTAAACAAGGTCATCCCTTGTTCAGAACGCGTCACGAGTAAGGCTTCGAGTTCGAGCTCGGCGCGCAGTGCTTGCGCACGTTCACTAAGCTCTGACTCAGTCTGCCATTGACCAACAGCCTGTTGCATTTCGCTGCGGTTTGGCGTCACAAGCGTGGCGCCGCGGTAGCGTTGATAGTTACTACCCTTTGGATCCACCAAAATTGGCAGGCGTTTTTCACGCGCCATCGCGATCAGCTTCTCAACCTGAGCCAACGCGCCTTTTGCGTAGTCTGAGAATACAACCACATCGTGTTGCGCCAACAAGGGAGCAACACGCTCAGCCAACGATTCCAACAAACTCGGTGTTGGCTTTTCTTCAAAGTCGATACGCAGTAATTGCTGCTGACGTCCCAGAACACGCATTTTTAGTGTGGTGGGATGGTGTGCATCAGCAACCAAATGTGCTTGAACCCCTGCCTCGCCTAGTAAGCTGCTGACACGGGCTGCCGCCTCATCTTGCCCCACAAGGCCTACGAGGGTGACCTGTGCCCCTAAGGCGACTGCGTTACGGGCAACGTTCGCAGCGCCCCCTAGTCGGTCTTCGCGCTTGGCGACGTGCACGACAGGCACAGGGGCTTCCGGTGAAATGCGCTCGACCTCACCAAACCAATAGCGGTCGAGCATGACATCACCCACCACGAGAACGCGTGCTTTTTCAATTGCTGCTTTTGGAAATGGCTTCATTCAATTTCTTCCAATCGTCGGGGCTTATAGGTTTCCCAAGCATTGCAACCCGGACATTGCCAGTAATAGCGTCGCGCCTGAAAACCGCAACTACGACAAACATAGCGGTCTAGCCGCTGCGTGTGGCGATTGATCAGAGTACGCAACAAAGCCAAGTCTGCACCGGGTACAGCGGCTTGCGTCGGCTCTGTGCCCTTGCCCTCTTGTTCAGCTTGCGCAAGCTCAGCCTCTAAGAAACGGTCTAAGCCCAGTAACGAGGGATGGCTCTGGAGCGACTTGCGTGCGAAGGCCCAGGCACTTGCGGCACTTTGCTGTGCACGCATGGCACGAAACACAACATTAAATAAATCAAGAGAAGGATATTGTTCGTAATGTGCAAGTAGCACCGCTAGACCGGCAGCATCCTCACCCGAAGCCGTATAGTGGGCAAGCAAGTCTTGTGCAATTAAACCGGCAAACTCAGGCGACTGTTTCAAGATCGACTCTAAATGTTGCCGCTTCGCGACTCCATCTTGTAAAGAGCCAGCGATACCTGCGCGGATCATCGCCACACGCACCAATGATGGCGATCCCGGCGGAACTTGTGCTGCATCGGCAGCACGGACAGCTTGAGTCAAAGCGTGTTGGGCCGCATGCACGTCCGCAGTCGGCTTCTGCGCGAGTGCAGCCTGCGCCTGTTCGCAGTAGTAGTGCACGAGCTGTGGCACGGGTTCGTCGACTAACTTGCGCAAACTATCCACCGCATCAATGGCACGACCCCAATCATGCTCCGACTCATAAATACGGATCAGTGCACGTAAAGCAGGCAACGCAAAAGAGGTTTGTTTGAGAACGGCGAAAGCTTCCTCTGCCCGGTCGAGCATCCCTGCTTTCAGGTAGTCCTGCGCAAGCTCATGCTGAGCATGCTCGCGCTGAGCAATCGGCAAATCCGAACGAAACAATAAGCTTTGGTGCACCCGGATCGCACGCTCCATTTCGCCGCGACGTCTAAAAAGACTTCCCAGCGCGAAGTGCAACTCAGTCGTTTCTGAATCAAGCTTGGCGACTTCTACGAAAGCGTCGATGGCACGATCAGGCTCTTCGTTAAGAAGAAAATTCAGGCCCTTAAAATAAGAGTCGGGCAGATTGCGCGTTTCAGACAGCATTTGCTTGATATCAAAGCGCGCAGCAAGCCAACCCAAGGCGAACAGCAACGGCACAAATATCAGCCACCAGGCTTCAAAGTCCACGTGTCATTCCTAAAGCAATTAAACACACATTAAGCCGACACGCGTCAAAGCGGTGACATCGGCATCAACAATTCTGGAGGTGTCTGTGCACCCGTATCAGGGTTAACAGCTGCTTGAATACGTTCAAGCTCTTTACGCAAGCGCGCAAGTTCACGACGACGACGCAGAGAACCGGGCACAGTCAGCAACAAGCCAAACACCGTACCCAAAATGAAGGTCGTCAACATCACCACGATCAGCGGCACACCTTGTATGGCCCAATCGCCATAAAAAGTCACACCCACAGGATCTGTATTTTTAAGCGCAAATAGCAAGACGGCTAAAAACACGATCAAGCGCAAAGCCCAGACGATGTAGCGCATGGCTGATGCTCCTTATATGCAAAAGAAGATTGTAAGCGTCCTGCCGCTCGAGTTCATAAAAAAACCGCCAATTAGGCGGTTTTTCGATTTACAGCTTCCGGGACGGGCTGCTCATCTGCTAAATCAACACGTTCTCGCAATTCTTTACCTGCCTTGAAGTGTGGCACCTGCTTACCAGGCACCAACACTTGTTCACCAGACTTAGGATTACGGCCCACACGCGGCGCACGCTCAGACAAAGAGAAGCTGCCAAAACCGCGGATCTCGATGCGTTGACCTTCGGCGAGCGCCTGGGTCATTGCATCAAGAACGGTCTTGACTGCGTAATCTGTGTCGCGTGCGGCCAGTTGAGAGTAACGGGCCGCAAGCGCTGCGATAAGCTCTGACTTAGTCACCGAAGTTATTCAGTGTCACGCGCCTGATCGAGCTTGGCCTTGAGCAATGCGCCCAAATTGGTTGTGCCCGACGAAGCGCTGGCTTCAGTCATACGCTGCATTGTGTCAGCAGTTTCAGCATTGTCACGCGCCTTGATGGACAACTGAATCGAACGTGTTTTGCGGTCGACGTTGATGATCATGGCTTCGACGTTATCGCCAACTTTGATGACTGTTGTCGCATCTTCAACACGGCCCGAAGCGATTTCGGATGCACGCAGATAGCCCTCGACGTCCAGTGACAATGTCACTGTTGCGCCTTTGGCATCTACCGACTTCACGGTACCTGGAACCACGGCACCCTTGTCGTACGTACCTACGAAGTTGTTGAAGGGGTCGCCTTCAAGCTGCTTCACGCCAAGCGAAATACGCTCTTTGTCGGTATCGATTCCGAGCACAACTGCGTCGAGCTCATCGCCCTTCTTGAAGTTGCGCACAGCCTCTTCGCCTGTTTCAGTCCAGGACAAGTCCGAGAGGTGAACCAAGCCATCGAT
>JBEDEU010000203.1:0-4456 GCA_041175585.1 Pseudomonadota bacterium
AACCAACTGCTGAGCGCAAGCGCAAGCAGGCTGCAGCCGTTAAGCGCCACTACAAGCGCATCCGCAGCCAGCAATTGCCTCCGCGCATGTACTAATCCTCGGCGCAGCTCCTGCGCTGATCACGTATGGTCTGATCGTTGATCCCAGATTCCTTTATCCAGGATCTCCTTAACCGCGTCGACGTCGCGGATGTGGTCGGACGATATGTTCAGTTAAAGAAAGGTGGCATTAACCTTCTCGGTTTGTGCCCCTTTCATAACGAAAAATCCCCTTCATTTACCGTTAGTCCCACCAAACAGTTCTATCACTGTTTCGGTTGTGGCGCCCATGGCAGTGCCATCACGTTCTTGATGGAGCACACGGGTGCGAGTTTTCCTGAGGCGGTACGCACTCTTGCGGGTGCAATCGGGATGACGGTGCCTGAAGAAAATCGCAGCCCTGGTCAGCAAGCCGCAACGGCTCGTCGGCGTGAAGAGGTGTCCCAGCACACCAAAGCGCTCGATGCCGCACAAAAGCATTATCTAGCCCAGCTGCGTGACAGTCCGGCGGCCATCCGCTATCTGAAACAGCGCGGGTTGACCGGAATTATTGCCAAAGAGTTCGGACTAGGGTGGGCGAGCGCTGATCGGCAAGCTTTGTCAAAAGTGTTTCCGCGTTACGACGATCCAATCCTGGTTGAGTCTGGTCTCGTGATTGAGTCAGAGGACGGTCGTCGTTATGACCGCTTCCGCGAACGCGTTATGTTTCCGATTCGTAACGTGAAGGGCGAGATTGTTGGGTTTGGTGGGCGCATTATTGGAAAAGGGGAGCCGAAATACCTTAACTCCCCTGAGACGCCCGTTTTTTCCAAGGGAAATGAGCTCTACGGTCTGTTTGAGGCCCGGGCAGCGATCCGCTCTGAAGGGGCGGTCATCGTCGTTGAGGGCTATATGGATGTGGTTGGGCTTGCCCAACTTGGTGTGCGTAATGCGGTAGCCACTTTGGGTACGGCCACCACACCCACACACATTCAGAAGTTATTGCGCGCAAGTGACAAAATTATATTTAGTTTCGATGGGGACTCGGCCGGTAGGCGTGCTGCCTGGCGCGCGCTGCAAGCATGTCTACCGCTATTGCGCGATGATATTTCTATCCGGTTTTTATTTTTACCAACAGAGCATGATCCGGATAGTTATATCCGGGAATTTGGCGAAGAAGCATTCCGTGCCTGCCTCAAAGAATCGGATGCGTTGTCTACGTTTTTTCTCAACGAGCTGGCATCGCGGCATTCGGTGAAAGAGGTGGAGGGGCGTTCAGCGTTGGTGCATGAGGCACGCCCACTTCTCGCGCAGGTGCCTGCCATTACACTCAAAATTCAATTGCAGAATGAACTGGCGCGGCTGGTGCAACTGACGCCCGAAGAACTGGCTCAGTTAATGACGCAGGTGCCGCCTCCTACGATGGCTGGCTTGCCCGATGCGGGTGGGTTACGGGTCGGTAACCCCGCAGGAAATCGCAATCCAGAGCAAGTGGCACCAGGCCAAGACCCTGCTGAGGCTGGTGGCTATCGAGGTGAGCCCCAGGGGGGGCGTGAGTCCTTCGGGGGGCGTTCAAGCCCCCGGCAGCGGGTTGGCTCAACGGTTGGGGTGAGCAGGCGTTCAGTGACGCCGCTTGCTCGACGTTTGCTGCGCTTGTTTTTGACGCACCCGGAGCTGATTGATGATTTGGGCGAGCAGCAGCTTGAGATTCTCCATAGAGGCCCCAATCTAGAAATGGTCCGAGAGTTAATCGTATTGGCGCAGGCCACTGGGGCTCGGCACGTGGGGGCGCTTATACAAGTGGCTGACCCAGGGGCTGATCTTGGTGTGTTGTTAGCTTCGGTAGCGGCCGATCTGATGGCTCAGGAAACCTTGCCCAATCCACAGGCGGAGTGGGAAGATGCGGTCCGCCGCATCGAATTAGAGAGTTTGAAGGCTGAGCAAGAGGCTTTAATCGCACAAGGTTTAAATAATTTGCAATCTCAGCAAAATTATCAGGAACTTTCTGGACGCATCTCCCGTCTAATGAAGGTAATCGAGTCAGTGAAGACTAGCTGATTCGGTTAAAATCAAAGGCTTACTCGGCACATCTCACAGACAACTCAGACAAGAGCAATCATGACTCAGCACGTTGGCAAAAAAACATCACTGGCAGCCGCAAAGCCTAAACCCAAAGCGGCCGTCAAGCCAGCGGCAAAAAAGCCCGCAGCTAAAGCGGCGAAACCTGTGCCGAAGTCGTCAGCCAAATCTCCCAAGGCAAGCAAGCCCGTGGCAAAGCCAGTAGCCAAGCCCAGCAAGGGAACTGCTACCAAACCGAATAAACCAGCGGCCAAGCCCTCAGCGGCGAAGCCTGTTTCAAAAACGGCAAAACCTGCCGCTAAATCAGTTAAGGATTCAATGAAGTCGGCTTCACCCAGTAAATCAAAACCCGTTGCGCCCAAAGCACCTGCCGCCAAGACGCCTGTAAAGGCCGGCGTTGCAAAAGCAGCACCCAAAGCCCCAGCTAAAACACCCGCTAAAACACCCGCCCCTGTCGCAAAAGCTGCGGCAGTGAAAACTCCAGTTAAGCCAGTTGCAAAAGCAGTCGCGAAGGATTCCCCAAAAGTTGAACCAAAAGTTGTGGATGCAAAGCCAGCAGCAAAGCCCGCCGCTGGTAAGACCGCTGTTGCCAAGCCAGTGCCCGATCGCGTAGCGCCTGCCGCTCCTGTATCCGCTAAGGCTCCCGGCAAGGTTGATGTGTCTAAACCCGCTCCTGCACCAGACGATGGTTCGCCTCCACCCAAGAAGGCGGGACGCCCGCCTGGTGGAACGGGACGCCGTCCAGGACGTCCTTCCAAAAATCCGAATAACGGTGATGGTGACTTTGGTGATGCCGGTGATGGCGAGCACGAGGTTGAGGTCGTTCCTGACTTCAAGCCAGTTAAGCGCGGTAAACGCGGCAAAGGCGATGCGAAGGACCTGATTGCACGTGGTCCCGTCACGCCTGAAGAATACGAAGCACGTCGTAATCGCTTAAAGCTTTTGATCAAGCTCGGTAAAGATCGTGGTTACCTCACCTATGGCGAGATTAACGATCACCTGCCAGACGACCTGGTCGATGCAGAAGCAATCGACGGCATCATTAGCACGTTTGGCGACATGGGCATTGCCGTGTATGACCAAGCCCCTGATGCAGAAACACTGTTGCTAGGTGAAAACGCACCAGTTGCGACTTCCGACGATGATGTCGAAGACGAGGCCGAAGCTGCGCTCACTACCGTTGATTCCGATTTTGGTCGTACGACTGACCCTGTTCGTATGTATATGCGAGAGATGGGTACTGTCGAACTCTTGACACGTGAAGGCGAAATCGAAATCGCCAAGCGTATTGAGGGTGGCTTGAAAGACATGGTCAAAGCGATTTCGACATGTCCCACAACAATCAACGAAATCTTGAACCACGTGCAGCGCGTGCGCGAAGCGCAGGCGCAGATTGATGAGGTTGTCGACGGTCTGGTCGATGACGACGGCGCAGAATACGCCGGTGCGGGTGTTTCTGACGAAGCCGATGAAGATGGTCCAGCCGGCGGGATGAGCAGTAAACAGCTCGAAGATCTGCGCATCAAAGGCCTGGCCAAGTTTGAGACCGTCGCGACGCATTTCGTGAAGATGCGCGCGGCCTACGAGAAAGATGGCTACCGCTCCAAGCCTTACATGGCTGCGCAGGAAGTCATTCAGAACGAATTGATGGGCATTCGGTTTACCGCCAAAATGGTTGAGCGTTTGGCTGACACCTTGCGCCAGCAGGTTGAAGAGGTTCGTAAGATTGAACGTGCTGTACTGCACACCTGCGTTGACCGCGCCGGTATGCCACGTACCCACTTCATCAAAGTGTTCCCAGGTAACGAAACAAATCTTGAGTGGGTCTTGGGTGAGATCGCTGCTGAAGCAGAGTACGCCCATACACTCAAGCGTCATGTGCCTGCTGTTCAGGAGCTCCAGCAAAAGTTGATCGACTTGCAGGTGAGGGTGGTATTGCCGCTCAAAGACCTGAAAGACGTCAACAAGAAGATGGCAACCGGGGAAGCTAAGGCACGTAAAGCTAAGCGCGAAATGACGGAAGCCAACTTGCGTCTGGTGATCTCGATTGCTAAAAAATACACAAACCGCGGTCTGCAGTTCTTGGATCTCATTCAAGAAGGCAACATCGGTTTGATGAAGGCGGTAGATAAGTTCGAATACCGTCGTGGTTATAAGTTCTCAACGTATGCAACATGGTGGATTCGTCAGGCAATCACGCGTTCGATCGCGGATCAGGCCCGCACGATCCGTATCCCTGTGCACATGATCGAGACGATTAACAAGATGAACCGTATCAGTCGTCAGATTTTGCAGGAGACAGGTGCTGAGCCTGATCCCGCAACACTGGCCTCCAAGATGGACATGCCTGAAGACAAGAT
>JBEDEU010000204.1:0-4441 GCA_041175585.1 Pseudomonadota bacterium
GTTGGCCATCACGACGAGCCTCAGTGCAAAGTCGTGTGTCCTGTAGAGTGCATTGAAATCCATCCGCAATGGAAGGAAGGTCAAGACGCCTTAATGGCGAAATATCGCGTCCTGACCAGCGCAAGCGCACAAAAAACTTAAAGTCATTGTGCCGTGATTATGCTTGCGGCCAAGCAGGCGCTTGCGCGTCGGGATGTATTTTGACAAAACGGCACTCTTGTCCGAGCGCCTTGCTAAACCAAACTGCTGCAACTTCACCCTCGTCAACCACGACAACCGCTTGCTTGGCAATCGTTGCCTGACGATTCACACTGTCGTCATCCTCAATCACATCCAGAGGGATATCCATGCGCAGCATGCCTGGTGCACGCAGCACCAACGCGCCCATTTTCAAATCAACAGAGACTTCTTTCAAGGCTGGGCACACCTTGTCCGTCAGCCACTCGCCCTGCGCGTCGATCACCATCCAGCGGTGATGATAGTTGGCCGCCAACCTATGATCTGAGCCAGGACAACCAGCCACCGGAAAAAATTTTGCTTGTGTCATATCTATCGCATCCAAGGATTTCACTCTAGTGACACTTTAGCGCATACCGCCATACGTAGAAACAACACGCCTAGGGTTTTCCTGAGGTACCTTTCCTTGACAAAAACTAAGTAAAAACGTCCTATAGAGGTTAGTTCAACATACATAACTATCATCTGAACACTACGGGAGACAAAAGATGAGCGCAGCTTCAACATCGAACTCAAAAACGGCCCTTCGCCGCAAATTGCTAAAAGGCGCAGCCGCAACCGCGGGAATGGCCGTCTTGGGTGCCCCAGCGATCTCATTGGCGCAGAACAAGCCTATCCGTATCGGTATGCCGACGATCCTATCAGGTCGCGTCGCCATGCTGGGGATCTCCTCACGCAACGCCGTTGCGCTTGAAGTTGAGAAATTTAATGCCGCAGGCGGCTTGGGCGGACGCATGATCGAAATGGTCGTGCGCGATTCCAAAGGCCAGCCCCAAGAAGCTGCGCGCGTTGCCCGCGAACTGGTTACTGGCGATGGTTGTGAAATGATTCTGGATGCGGAAGCATCTTCAGGAGCCTTCGCCGTACACGAAGTGGCGAAAGATCTGGGCATCTTAGTCGTGCACACTTGCTCAGAAACATCGTCGCTGACTGCAGATCCAAAATTGCGTTTCCCAACGGCATTCCGTGCAGCGCGACAAGGCATACACGATGCAATCGTTGGTGGGTCCTATGGCGCTGAGGTTGCTAAACGTCTCAAACTCAATCGCTGGATGAGTATCTCGCCCGACTATGCCTATGGTCGCGACACCACAGCGGAATACTTTGAATACCTCAAGCACTTCAACAAAGACATTGAAGTCGTCGGTCAAGTTTGGCCTAAGCTTTTTCAGGCGGACTACAGCGAAAACATTACACGCCTCGTCCAAGGCAAGCCACAGGCGCTTTACTCTGCGCTATGGGGCGGCGACATGACTTCCTTTATCGATCAGGCAGGCATCTACGCGCTGTTCAAAGACAAGCAATTCTTTTCGCCAAACTTGGCCGAATACGCTGTGCTGACAGCAGTCAAGAGTGTTCCACCAAACATGCACTCAGGTAACCGCTACCTCCGTAGCTTTCCGAACACTCCTGCGAACAACGCGTGGGCCGATGCCTATCAAGCAAAGTTCAAAGAGCTCGCACTGAACTGGTCTTGGGAAAACTCTGCCGGTATTAACCTCATCATGACCGCGATGAAAAAAGCCAATAGTGCAGATGGCAAAAAAATAGCGGAAGTGATGCGCGGCTTGAAAATCGACTCGCCTTTCGGCGCAGACGGTACGCTCACCATGCGTGCTGAAGACCACACGCTGGTGAACTACGCAATTGGCTACGGCTCTCTCACCAACAAAGAGCCATACATGACCAACCAGGTCAACGGTAGCTGGGCTCAAATTTATGAGCTCGAAGCCGAGTGGAAAAAGCGCAAAGGCTGGGCTTAAGTCCCGCTGCGCTTCACGCTGAAGTCGATCGGGTCTCTGCCATCTTGATTGGCAGAGACCCCTTTCGTATCAAGCGAAGGGCGTGTTAACGCTCTCTCTCGCCGTATCACCCGTTAGTTTTACTCGGAGACATCTTTGGATCCCACCGCACTATTCGAATGCCTCTCGTCCATCTCCTGTATCGTTACCCAGACCAGTACGGGACTCATCGTGGGAGCGCTACTATTTCTGGTTGCCGCAGGTCTGACGCTAATCTTCGGCGTACTGCGTGTTATTAACTTTGCCCATGGCTCGTTTTACATGCTGGGCGCTTACATCGCACTGTCTGCATATCGCCTGACAGACAGCTATCTGCTTGCGGCGCTGATTGCCGGAATAGGAGTGGGGCTCTTCAGCCTAATCTTCGAACGCTTCTTCATGCGGCGCGTCTACAACGCCGATGTTTTGCTGCAACTACTCGTCTGCTATGCCTTCATTTTGATTCTTGATGATGCGGTCAAAATTATTTGGGGCCACGAGTTTCAATCCATGGGTATGCCTGCAGCCTTCCAAACGCCTCCTCTCTTTATCGGTGGCGGGATTGTTCCAGTCTTCTATGTCTTCATGATGGGCGCTGCCGCTGTCATTGGTGCAATCCTCTGGTATGTGCTGACACGCACACGGATGGGAAAGATCGTGCGCGCAGCAGCCCACAACCCCACAATGACCTCCGTGCTTGGTCTGAACACCACGTGGATTTACGCAGGCGTTTTCGTGTTTGGTGGTGCCTTGGCGGGTCTTGCCGGAGCGCTTGCAGCACCCGTGCGCTCCATGTCTGCCGGGATGGGCTTCTCAATTCTGATTGAATCCTTCATCGTGACGGTGATTGGCGGCATGGGCTCGGTAAGCGGCGCGTTAGTCGGTGCGCTGCTGATCGGCCTCGTACGCTCTTTTGGCTCGATCGGATTCCCTCTGTTTGTAGAGGGCATCATGTTTATTGCGATGGCCTTGATCCTCGTACTCAAGCCGAGCGGCCTTCTGGGCAAGGAGCAACGCTGATGAACGCGCATTCAAGCTTCAATAAGGACCTGCTGATAGCATTGGCAGGACTCGCAATCTTAGTCGCGATCCCGTTTTTCTCACCCGGACGCGTTGCGCTGGATTTCGTCATCCGTTTAGCTGCCTTTGGCCTTTTTGCGACCTCGCTCAATATTTTGGTTGGCTATGGCGGCATGGTGTCGTTCGGGCATGCCATGTTTTTTGGCGGTGGGGCATACGCCTTTGGCCTGCTTATGCAGAAAGGCGGGGCTTCCATACCCGTGGCAATACTTGGCGCGGTTCTGTTTTGTGCCGTCTTGGGATTTGTCATTGGCGCGATATGCGTCAGGCTAAAGGAAATCTATTTTTCATTCCTTACCCTAGCATTTCAAATGTTGATCCACAGCATCATCATTACCTGGACATCCCTCACGGGCGGTGATCAGGGCCTGATGGGAGGGATACCACGTGTCTGGGGCAGCCTGAACCTGGCCGACGTACAGACCCTGTATTGGTTTTCCTGCGTGCTTGGGGTGCTTTGCCTTTTCCTCATGCGTTACATCTTGCAGTCACCGTTCGGCTATACCTTGCGGATGGTTCGCGACAATGCAGATCGAGCACAATTCTTAGGTATCAACGTTTGGCGAGTTCGACTGTACGCCTTTATCTTGGCAAGTTGCTTCGCAAGTATTGGCGGCGTGATCATGGCGTTATTCGTATCGGGCGCATATCCAGAGTTCAGCTACTGGACGATGTCGGGAGAAGCCGTCTTCATGATCATGATGGGCGGTCTGCATGCGTTTATTGGCCCGGTTGTCGGTGCTGGTCTCTTAATGGTCTTTAACGACATCATCACACGTACAACCGAGTACCACGGCTTGGCGTTAGGCATCATCGTTCTGTTTTTTGCCTTGGGCCTAAAGCGAGGCATGACCGATTTCATCGTACAAATTTATCAGTCACTTAGTCGCAAAGGAGCACGTTCATGAGCAAGCAATCTATTACCGTTGTAACAGGTGGTTCAAGCGGAATCGGTGCTGCATGCGTACGTCACCTTGCTAAACGCGGCGACCATGTGGTCTCGCTTGATTTACCTGGCACCTGGTCCGACGAAAAGATGAAAGCGATGGGCGTACACGCCTATGCATGTAACGTGACAGATGACGACGGTATGCATCAAGTCGCAAAGATGATTGAAGATAAGCATGGTCCTGTGACTGCCCTAGTCAATTGCGCAGGGATTTTGCAGCATCGTCTGCCACCTGATCGTCTGACTATGACAGAGTGGGATCGCGTGGTGGATATTGATCTGCGAGGCACCTACCTTGCCTGTGCGATTTATGGCTCCCGCATGGTGGAACTTGGCGGCGGATCGATCGTCAATATCGCCTCAATCACCTCGCTGCGCTCATCTCCTTTGCACG
>JBEDEU010000205.1:0-4426 GCA_041175585.1 Pseudomonadota bacterium
CCGGTACCCAGATCAAAGGCCGTTTTAACGGGGACATGGGGAAGTGCTGTTTGACGAATCAGCTCCAGGTATTCGGCGCGGGTAGGGGCGAAAACGCCGTAGTGGGCGTGAATCGGTGTGTCGAGCCCCCCGATCGCAATACCTGTTTTGCGCCATTCATAGGCACTGATCAGGCCGAGCAGTTCGGTCATTGGCATGACATAACCAGCAGAACTGTCGCCGTGCGCCTGCTGGCAGGCTTGTTGGACATCCGGAGCTCGGCGGTGTGGGAGCGTATGGTGTGCGCCAAATGGCAGGCACAGCATCCCTAAGGTGCGTGCGCGCTGGGCACGTGCGAGCCGCACCTGGTGAAAGCGCTCTGGGTAGGGCATCTCGGCGAATTTGGTGCGCCGTTTCGCGACGCGGCGTGCAAGGGCTTGCAGTAACTGCCGAGCATTTTGAAAATCTCCGGTCCAAATGAGGCCCACGCCTTCGCTGGCGAAGCGGTAAGCGATATCTGCCGTCATGGTGTCGTCGGCGGGCACGCAGCGCTTTGGGGGCGCCCAGCCATTTTCGGACCGCCAAGGGAGTGTTTGAGGCTGGTCGTCTACAAGCCAGGAAACCATGACGGGCGAGGATGGCTGGGGGGTGGCGCCAAGGGGCATGGACAGGCTCTTAAGGTGAGAAAAAATGGCTGAAATAAGGTTTTGACCCGAATTGGGGCAAATACGGGCGTGCTGCCGTAAAATAGTGGGCTAATTTGTGCGTAACCCCTACATTTTGCTCTAAAAAGGATTATTCATGGCACTCGTCTCTATGCGCCAGCTTTTGGACCATGCCGCCGAGCATGGCTACGGCATCCCCGCTTTCAACGTGAACAACCTCGAGCAGGTGCAGGCCATTATGGAAGCGGCTGCCCAAACCGACAGCCCTGTGATCATGCAAGCGAGCGCAGGCGCACGCAAATACGCTGGTGAAGGCTTTCTGAAATATTTGATTCAAGCCGCTGTGGAGTCCTATCCACATATTCCAGTGGTGATGCACCAGGATCACGGTCAATCGCCAAAGATTTGCCAGGGCGCCATCGATCTTGGGTTCTCGAGCGTCATGATGGACGGCTCACTCAAAGAAGACGGTAAGACCATTGCCGACTACGACTACAACGTCGCGGTCACCAAGCAAGTGGTCGACATGGCGCACAAATTGGGCGTCACTGTTGAGGGCGAGCTGGGCTGTTTAGGTTCGCTCGAAACAATGCAAGGTGACAAAGAAGACGGTCACGGTGCAGATGGCAAGCTAACGATGGATCAGTTGTTGACCGACCCCGAGCAGGCTGCTGACTTTGTGCGTAAAACGCAACTCGATGCACTGGCAATCGCGATTGGCACGAGCCACGGTGCATACAAATTTACGCGTAAGCCAACCGGCGATATTTTGTCGATCTCGCGTATCAAAGAAATCAACAAGCGTTTGCCCAACACCCATCTGGTGATGCACGGCAGCTCGAGCGTTCCACAAGAACTGTTGGCAGAAATTCGCCAGTTCGGTGGTGACATGAAAGAAACCTATGGTGTTCCAGTTGAAGAAATCCAAGAGGCCATCAAGTTTGGTGTGCGCAAGATCAACATCGATACGGACATTCGTTTAGCGATGACAGGCGCGATTCGCCGCTTCTTCGCAGAAAATCCTGGCAAGTTCGATCCACGCGAGTACTTGAAACCAGCACGTGAAGCTGCCAAAGGCATTTGTGTTCAGCGCTATCAGCAGTTCGGCACTGCAGGTCAGGCCAGCAAGATTAAAGTTGTTCCTCTCAAAGACGTGGCTGCACAATATGCTGCAGGTAAGCTGTCACAGGTCGTGCAATAGTGTCTGCAGCGCTTTATCAGTCCAGCATCAAATCCTTACCTCTGCTCGCGCGAGGTAAGGTTCGAGACATGTACGCGGTCGGTGACGATAAGTTACTGATCGTTGCATCTGACCGGATCTCTGCCTTTGATGTGATTCTGGATGATCCCATCCCGGGCAAAGGGCAGGTTCTAAAAGAGCTGACCGATTTTTGGTTAGAAAAATTAGCGCATATTCTGCCGAATCACTCGACGGGCGTAAGACCCGAAGATGTCGTGACTGCCGACGAGCGTGATCAGGTCGTTGGTCGCGCCGTGGTCGTCAAGCGCCTCAAACCGATCTTGGTTGAAGCCGTCGCGCGTGGCTATTTAATTGGCTCGGGCTGGAAAGACTACCAACAGACAGGTTCGGTTTGTGGGATTGTCTTGCCACCTGGTTTGAAGCAAGCCGGTAAGTTACCTCAGCCTATTTTTACGCCCGCTGCGAAGGCTGATGTTGGTTTGCACGATGAGAACGTTGATTTTGATCACGTCATCAAAGAAGTCGGACGTGAGATGGCTGAGCGCATTCGCGATGTCACTCTGCGGCTGTATTCAGAGGCTGCAACATATGCCGCAACTAAAGGCATCATGATCGCAGACACCAAATTTGAGTTTGGTTTGGATGCGCAAGGCACCTTGCATTTGATGGATGAGGTCCTGACCCCTGATTCCTCCCGCTTTTGGCCAGCAGACGGCTACAAAGAGGGGATGAGTCCACCGTCTTTCGATAAGCAGTTTGTGCGTGATTGGCTCGAAACGCAGGACTGGGGTAAGACTCCGCCTGCACCAAGACTTCCCGCGGATGTGATCGCTAAAACAGCGGCCAAGTATCGTGAAGCATTGGATCGACTGACAGCTTAGTCTTTACCTTGCGCAGCGCGCATTGGGTTCGCGTGCGTAAATGATTATCTTTCTGACTTGCGAGAGTTTGTAATGAACGCACCTGCTAGCGCTGCCGCACCGGTTGTCGGTGTCATCATGGGTTCCTCCAGTGACTGGGAGGTTATGCAGCATGCAGTCACAATGCTCAACGATTTTGGTGTGCCGTGTGAGACGCGCGTCGTCTCTGCGCACCGCATGCCGTTGGACATGGCGGAATACGGCGCAGCCGCAGCGGGTCGCGGTTTGCGTGCTGTGATTGCTGGAGCCGGGGGCGCAGCGCATTTGCCTGGCATGATGGCCGCTCTCACCGAAGTCCCCGTGTTTGGTGTGCCGGTGCCCTCGCGCTATTTGCGGGGTGAAGATTCCTTGTTGTCGATTGTGCAAATGCCTAAAGGTGTACCCGTTGCTACGTTTGCGATTGGCGAGGCGGGCGCGGCAAACGCAGCGTTGCACGTGATTGCAAATTTGGCCACGACCGACGCCGACCTGCGTGAAAAACTTAAAGCATTTCGTGCCCGTCAGACTGAGGCCGCGCGTGCGATGAAGGTGCCTTTGTGATTGCACCGGGGGAGTGGTTGGGGTTGATGGGTGGCGGCCAACTGGGCCGTATGTTCTGTCACGCGGCACAATCGTTAGGGTACCGCGTCGCTGTGTTGGATCCAGCGAGTGAAGGGCCTGCTGCCTCGGTCGCGGATCTGCACATACAGGCCGAGTACGATGATCACACAGCGCTACTCAAATTAGCGCAACGTTGTCGCGCCATCACGACTGAATTTGAAAACGTACCAGCGAAAAGCTTGCAGGCGCTCGCTGCGCATAGCCGTGTTACGCCCGGGGCACATGCTGTCGAGATCGTGCAAGACCGAATCGCAGAGAAAGCTTTCATCGTTTCGCAAGGTGTCGCTGTCGCACCGTACGCCGCAATTCGCACCGAGGCAGAGCTACGATCAGCGCCAGCGAAATTGTTTCCTGGGATTCTCAAAGTCGCGCGTCTGGGTTATGACGGTAAGGGTCAGGCTAGAGTTCGAAGCGCTGATGAAGCGCTTAAAGCCTTTGCAGAGTTCGGTAGTGTGCCTTGCGTACTTGAGGCGATGCTTGATTTAAAACAAGAGTTGTCGGTTGTGCTTGCTCGTGGACTCGATGGCGCTTGTGAAGTTTTTCCGGTTGCGCGTAATGTGCATGAGCAAGGCATTCTTGCTGTCACCACACTCGATCTGCAACCTGTAGCAATGACTGAGCGCGCGACGCAAGCTGCGCTTGCTATTGCGCGCGGCCTGAATTATCAGGGCGTGATGTGTGTGGAATTCTTTGTTGTAGGTGATGACGAATTACTCGTCAATGAGATCGCTCCACGCCCTCACAACAGCGGTCATTTCAGTATGAATGCGTGCGTGACGAGCCAGTTCGAGCAACAAGCGCGCGTCATGGCTGGTTTGCCCTTAGGTAGCACACGGTTGCTTGCTCCCGTTGTCATGTTGAATATCTTGGGTGATGTCTGGTATCCCGGTGATGATGATGTACAGGCGGAACCAAACTGGGCGGGTGTGTTAGCCGTCAAAGGTACTTCGCTGCATTTGTATGGCAAGCGTGAGGCACGGCGTGCGCGTAAGATGGGGCACGTCAACTGCACTGGAAACACAATCGCGCAAGCGGTTGATGCCGCAAATCAGGTCGTTGAT
>JBEDEU010000206.1:0-4402 GCA_041175585.1 Pseudomonadota bacterium
GATCGAGTCGAAACCGGGGCAATCAACAAGATTGTATTGTGAGGAAAATTTAG
Organism: Pseudomonadota bacterium; assembly: GCA_041175585.1. Lineage (GTDB taxonomy): Bacteria > Pseudomonadota > Gammaproteobacteria > Burkholderiales > Burkholderiaceae_B > Zwartia. Next base: position 54 of record JBEDEU010000206.1, read on the forward strand.
GACAAATGCAAGTCCTGACCATTTTTTAGCGAGACGTATTTGTTTTTTTACAAAAAATGTAGCAAACACTAAAATTTAATGTTGTAAATGCTACATTACTGTCTATTCCTCACCTGAAAACGAGTCCGCCATGAGTGCCTTTAATGAAGAGCGTGTTTTAACAGTTCATCACTGGACTGATCGACTGTTTAGTTTCACAACAACGCGCGACCCCTCTTTGCGCTTCAGCAACGGTCATTTCACCATGATTGGGCTACGGGTCAACGACAAACCCCTGTTGCGTGCCTACAGCATTGTTAGTCCCAATTACGAAGAACATCTTGAGTTTTTAAGCATCAAAGTTGAAGACGGTCCGCTCACCTCTCGCTTGCAGCACATCAAAGTTGGTGACTCAATTGTTGTCGGACGCAAACCGACGGGCACCTTGCTGATTGACTACTTGTTACCGGGCAAGCGTTTGTATATGTTTTCATCTGGCACCGGTCTTGCACCGTTTCTAAGTGTGATTCGCGACCCAGAGACTTACGAGAAATTTGAAGAAGTCATCTTGGTACACGGTGTGCGTGAGGTCGCTGAGTTGGCTTATCACGACTACTTGACCCAGACATTGCCCAAGCACGAATTCTTAGGCGAGATGGTCTCCAAGCAATTGAAGTACTACCCGACCGTGACGCGTGAAGCGTACAAAAACACGGGACGCATCACCTCGCTGATTGAAAACGGAAAACTCTTTTCGGATCTTGGCGTGCCTACACTGAACCGAGAGCAGGACCGCATCATGATCTGCGGTAGCCCCGGCATGTTGCGCGATCTAAAAACGATGCTCGAAGAACGTGGATTTAACGAAGGCAATACCTCAAAACCTGGGGACTTCGTTATTGAACGTGCATTTGCAGAACAATAACAACGTCACCGATGACGGCCAAGGCTCTATCAAACGCGCAGCCTCAACGTAGAGTTGGGGCGCGCGAAAAGTCAGCGGAAACGACCCGCGACAGTCTTTTAATGGCTGCGATCAAGGTATTTGCCGAGCACGGGTTTGACGGCGGCAGCATCGACCAGATATCAAAGGCTGCCAACTCTCACGACCGGATGATTTATTACTATTTCGGCAACAAAGAAAGTTTGTTTGTCGCGGCCCTCGAAGAAATCTATCGCCGCTTTAACGTTGCTGAAGCCGCACTCACACTCGATCTAGAACATCCAAAGCTTGCGCTCGAGCAAGTGGTGCGCTTTGTTCTGCATTACTACAAGCAACACCCTGAGTTTGTCACGCTGCTCAATAGTGAAAACCTGCATCGCGGTAAACATATCGCACGTTCAGATAAAGCACAGCAGTTTTCCTCCCCCGCGATCAGCGTCGTGGATGATGTCCTGCGCCGAGGGATCGCTCAAGGAAGTTTTCGTTCAACGGTGGCATCACGCGATCTTTACATGATGATCGTAGCCCTAGGCTACTTTTATCAATCCAATCGGTTCACACTCTCGGCCTTTTTAGGGGAAAACCTTGAAACACCGGAAGTCTTTGAACAATGGGAAACGTTCGTGATTGATGCTGTGCTGCGCACGGTACTGACCCCAGCGGCGCTGTAAACTGCCCGCTTTGGCTTAACTGAGCATTGGCATGACTGAAATCTGGCTAGTACGGCATGGGGAAACACCTTGGAACGCTGAACGGCGGGTACAAGGTTGGGAAGACATCGATTTGAACCAAACGGGTATCGACCAAGCCCGTGCGCTCGGTCTTCACATCAAGAAGCTGGCACAAGCAGGTCAGCCCCTCGATGCGATCTACACAAGCGACCTGAAGCGTGCCCATGCGACGGCACAAACCGTTGCGACTGAAGTGAACTTACCGCTCAATATTCACAAAGGCGTCAGAGAGCGTCACTTTGGCGTGTTGCAAGGGCTGGTCTACGACGAAATGGATGCGCATGCGCCAGAAGCCGCAGCCGTTTGGCGCTCGAGAGATCCGAACGCTGAGCTTCCGGGTGGGGAGTCGCTAGGCTTCTTCCATAACCGAGTTGTGAGTGCGATCGATGAAATCGCGGCACGTCATCTGGGACAGCGCGTGATGGTCGTCAGTCATGGTGGCGCGATGGACATCATTTGGCGTCATGCCAATCAGGTCAGTCTGCAAGTGCCGCGGCAAGCCCCTCTCTTGAATGCCAGCCTGAATCGCCTCAAGGTTTCGCCACAAGGATGGAGCGTCATTCGCTGGGGTGACGTGGATCATTTAGCAGGTGGCACACAAAACGACGTGACACCGTAAGCCAAGCCCGCCCGTTATCGGTCAGAACGGCGGGGTTTACGAGGCGCATCGACGGCTAAGCGATCGTATAACCAATTAGGTAACAGCCGCATAATTTTTGCGACGATGCCCATCTGCCAAGGAATCACGACGTAAGAGCGGGCAGACGCAATCGTCTTCGCAGCGCGCACTGCAAACGCATCAGCATCCATCAAGAACGGCATGGAGTATGGGTTCTGAGCTGTCATCTCCGTCTTGATGTAGCCTGGCGCAATCGTCACCACATGCACATCGTGAGGCTTGAGCTCGAGTCTCAGGCTCTCACAGTAGGTTGCTACAGCGGCTTTCGACGCGCTGTATGCCCCCGCACCAGGCAATCCCCGCACACCCGCTACGCTGGCGATTCCGACCAGAGTCCCGGCTCGTCTGGCCTTCATAGCAGCCACAAACGGCTCAAAACTTGATACGGTGGCATTCAGGTTGGTTTGCATGATTGCGCTGAAGACAGAGAAATCATCCTCACACTCTGTCAACGTACCAGCACTGATGCCTGCACTGGCGATTACCGTGTCGACAAAGCCAACTTGTGCTTGAAAGTGACGCGCAGCAGCGTGCAGCGCATCCCGGTCGCAGACATCGACGGCATACACGTGATGCTGGCCTGGCAAAGAGGCAACCACACTATGCAGACGATCGGCGCGTCGCGCCAATAAACCAAGCGTCTGCCCCTGCGCTGCGTAGTGCCGCGCCAGCGCAGCACCTAGCCCGCTACTTGCCCCTGTGATGAAAACTGGCATCGACTAGGCCACGTCAGACGCGGATCCAGCCTGCTTGACGATGCCGGCAGAGATCAGTTGATCAATCTCAGCCTTGCCCAGACCAAACTCCGTCAACACCTCAATGGAGTGCTCGCCAATCCGCGGGGAGCTTTGCGCCTTGCGGTGATAGGGATGCGATGGTAGACCCATGTAGGGCAGCGTACCCACACCCGCCTGTTCCAGTTCCTGAAACATCTTGAGATGCAAGGCCTGCGGATGTGTCATGACTCCGTTGTAATCACGCACGGCAGCGTGCAACACATCGTGCTGTTGAAACAAGGTCGTCCAGTGCGCAGTGGGCTTATGTTTTAACTGCGCATTCATATCCGCATGGAGTTGCGCACGGTTATTAAAGCGGATAGCGTTATCTAGATAACGTGCATCCGTAATCCACTCGGGTCGATCCATCGCACGGCAAATACGATGAAAATGCTCAGTGTTGACCGTCACAACAGAAATCTTTCCATCCGACGTGTCGAACACACCGTTTGGCGCACTCACAGCACCAAAGGGCCTTTTGCCCGCCATCGCTTGTTCAAGAAAACACATTCCTTGAAACGATGCACACGCCTCAAACAAACTAACTTGCACATGGGTTCCACGCTTGCGTGCCAAGCGCTGGTAGAGTGCGGTTGCCGCACCTTGTGACGCATACAAGCCAGTCATCACATCAGCAGCGAGTAAGCCAACACGTCGGGGCATCCCGGACTCATCCTGATTAGAGAACATCAAACCACTATCGGCTTGCATGACGGAGTCTGTGGCGGGTGCATCGGCGTAGGGACCATCCGGTCCGTAACCACTGATCGAAACATAGACAAGATCAGGCTTTTCGCGCGATAACTCGTTGTAGCCCACGCCTAGACGCTCTGCTACCCCGGGGCGAAAATTCTGCACGATGACATCAGCCTGTGACGCTAAGCCACGCAGAATTTTTTTTCCTGCGTCTGTACGGGCATCCAACGCCAAGGCCTGCTTACCCGCGTTGTACTGAATCGCTAAAGCGTTGTGATCACCTTTCATCACACCCACGAAACGGATCCAGTCACCAGCAGGTGGCTCAATCTTTAGAACATGCGCGCCCTGCTGCCACAACACGTGCGCACAATACGGGCCTGCAATCCCTTGGGATATGTCCAGGACCCGAAGGCCAGCGTAAGGAAGGTCGGCGTCCGCGATCATAAAGAGCGGTGCAAGTCCTGCAATGCGTATACCTTGATACCATTCCCTTCCCGCAAATACTGCATACCTTCCACCGCAGCCCAGGCACCAGCAATCGT
>JBEDEU010000207.1:0-4401 GCA_041175585.1 Pseudomonadota bacterium
AGGGTTGAACGCACACCCTTGTTCGTCTTCATCGCAAGTTCGAGGTTTTCAAAAACCGTGTGTTGTTCAAAAACCGTAGGGCGTTGAAATTTTCGACCAATTCCTGCATCCGCAATTTGGGCCTCGTTCATTTTCGTGAGATCAATACTCTGGCCAAAAAATGCAGTTCCTGAAGTGGGTTTGGTTTTGCCGGTGATGACATCCATCATCGTCGTCTTGCCCGCACCGTTTGGCCCGATGATGCAGCGCAATTCGCCAACGCCAATATCTAGTGATAAGTCGTTGAGTGCACGAAAGCCGTCGAAGACAACGCTGATTGACTCTAGATACAGAATTGCACCGTGGGTTGTATCGACGCCAGTCGGCTTGATGCGGCCATATGACGCTGTGCCGCCTGAGCCGCGAACGTCTTCGGCGATCAAGGGTGAGTTGGATACGAGACTCATGCTTTCTCTCCTTTGATACGCCGACTAATTTGGCGCGCGAGGCCAACCAGTCCTTGTGGAAGAAAGAGCGTGACCAGGACAAAAATCAAACCTAGTGCGTAGAGCCAGAACTCGGGGAAGACGCTTGTGAACCACGTCTTGAGGCCGTTGATTGCACCAGCACCGATAATGGGTCCGACGAGTGTGCCGCGCCCGCCAGTGGCTACCCAGATCACCATCTCGATGGAGTTCTCGGTCGACATCTCACCTGGATTGATAATCCCCACTTGCGGGACGTACAGCGCCCCTGCCACTGCGCAAAGCATCGCAGAGAAGGTCCAGATAAACAGTTTGAAGCCGAGCGGTTCATAGCCCAGAAACCGCAACCGGCCTTCTGAATCGCGAATCGCTGTCAAGACGCGGCCAAGCTTGGACTGCGTGATGGCGCGGCTCAGTATCAGCGCGGCCAACAGCGTTGCTAGGCTTACCCAATAGAGAACAGCGCGTGTATTGGTAGACGTGATGTCGTAGCCCAAGATTTTTTTGAAATCGGTGAAGCCATTGTTACCGCCGAAGCCCGTCTCATTGCGAAAGAACAAGAGCATGGCAGCGAAGGTCAGGGCTTGCGTGATGATTGAAAAATAGACGCCCTTGATGCGGGAGCGAAAAGCGAAGTAGCCGAACAAGAAGGCGAGTAAGCCAGGTACCGCCACAACGAGAAGGGCCGCATACCAGAAGTGTTCCGTAAAAGACCAGAACCATGGATACGTCTTCCAACTCAAGAAGGTCATGAAGTCGGGCACCATCTCTGGCGAGGGCTTGGCTGCACGCATCAGATACATGCCATGCGCATAGCCACCCAACGCAAAAAACAAACCGTGTCCCAAGGACAAGATCCCGGTGTAGCCCCACACCAGATCCAAGGCAAGCGCCGCCATCGCGTAACAAATGAATTTGCCAATTAGCGCGATCGTAAATGCCGAGACGTGTAAGGGATGCCCAGCCGGGAAGATAAGGTTCAGCGCAGGTAGCGCCGCGAAAATCGCTACGACGAGGGCGATGGCACCCCATGCTTTAGCGGAATAGAGGCTTGTGTTGGAGGCGTAATGCGTTGCCGTCATGGGTGTCGTGCTCATTCTGCGCTCCTGCCTTTTGGCGCGAACAAACCTTGCGGACGCTTTTGCACAAACAGGACGATAAATAGAAGGATGGCGATTTTGGCGATCACTGCTCCCCAGAACGGTTCAATGATTTTGTTCAGTGCGCCGAGTCCCAATGCGGCAACGACAGTCCCTGCGAGTTGCCCGACTCCGCCCAGAACGACGACCATGAAGGAATCCACGATATAGCTACGACCCAGATCGGGTCCAACGTTTCCTAGCTGTGACAGCGCGACTCCTGCGAGACCGGCGATGCCCGAACCTAAGCCGAAGGCCAGCATGTCCACGCGTCCAGTCGGCACCCCCACGCAATCTGCCATCCGACGATTTTGCGTGATCGCCCGAACAAATAAACCCAGGCGTGTAAAGTTCAGCACGAACCAGACGGCGACCACGACGCATAGCGCAAAGCCGACGATGACGATTCGGTTGTAGCTCAGTGTCAGGGTGCCAAACAGAGTCAGACCGCCGCTCATCCAGCTTGGGTTCGCAACCTCGACGTTCTGTGCACCAAAAATACTGCGAACGCCTTGCATCAGCATGAGGCTGATGCCCCAGGTGGCAAGCAGGGTTTCTAGTGGGCGGCCGTAGAGCCAACGGATTACGGTGCGCTCTAGTGCCATGCCAACGAGTGCAGTGACAAAAAATGCAATAGGAAGCGCGGCAACCACATACCAGTCGATCCATCCGGGCAGCCATTGCTTGAACAGAGCCTGCACAACATAGGTTGCGTAGGCGCCGATCATCAATAGTTCGCCGTGGGCCATGTTGATGACACCCATCAGGCCAAAGGTGATGGCTAGGCCGAGCGCGGCAAGTAGCAGCACACTGCCAAGGCTTAAGCCGAAGAAAAGGTTACCTACCCAGCTAATGATGAGTTCTTGCCGTTCGATTTGTGCGAGGGCGGTCTTCGCGGCGGCGCGAACCTGCGGATCGCTTTCCGCGTACTTGCCGTCTGCGGTCGGTGTAATCATCGCAAGCAGCTGCGGCTTAAAAATTGCATTCTTGCTTTCACCCAAAGTAATCACAGCTTTGAGCCTAAGCTTTGGATCGTCGCTCTTGATCGCAGCGCTCGCAAGCGCTGTGTCCAGCGCCTGCTTAATCTGTGGATCTTTCTCAGACTCCAGGGCGCGCTCAATCATTGGCGCGCGTGACGCATCGGCCTCTTTTTGCAAACGACCAGCCGCTGCCAGCCTGATGTTGCGATCGCTTGAAAACAATTCGGAGCTGACTTGGGCAGACTGTAGTGCGCGCCTTAGTCTGTTGTTAAGCGTAAAGGCCTGCGCTCCTGACGGAGTCGCAGACGTTTCGCCTGTGCTTGGGTTCAGTACTTGGTTATTGCCGACAGCGAGTAATACCGTGCCGTCAGAGGCAATCAGAACGCTGCCATCCCCCAGAGCAGCCAATACTTTGGCTGCGGCTGGGGTAGAGAGCTGTCCGAGCGCTGTGATGGAAGTCACCTTCTCGTCGTTGCTGTCGCCCGCCAATCCCGCAAGTACTTGCCGATCCAACAACTCTGCAGCGGATACTGCTTGCAGCGGCAACACTAGCAAAAGCGCGAGGAAACATCTTGTCCAAAAAGGAAAATTCAAAAACATGTCGAGACAGTCTCATAATATGGAGTTACAGGCCTTGCTTGCCTTCGTTACCAGCGATGAAGGGACTCCAAGGCTGAGCGCGGATTGGGCCCTTGCTCTTCCATACGACGCTGAACTGACCGTCGGCCTGAATTTCACCAATGTAGACAGGCTTGTGGAGGTGGTGATTGGTCTTGTCCATCTCGATGGTGAAGCCGTCCGGCGCCGTGAATTTCTGTCCTGCCATTGCAGCGATCACTTTGTCGGTATCGGTTGATTTGGCTTGCTCAACGGCCTGCTTCCACATATGGATGCCAACGTAAGTCGCTTCCATTGGGTCGTTTGTTACAGCAGTTGCGTTGTTAGGCAGATTTTTTGCCTTGGCATACGCTTTCCACTTAGCTACAAACTCAGCATTGACCGGGTTTTTGATCGACTGGAAGTAGTTCCAGGCAGCCAAGTGGCCCACGAGTGGTTTTGTGTCGACGCCGCGCAGCTCTTCTTCACCGACTGAGAAAGCAACAACCGGCACGTCGGTGGCCTTCAGGCCTGCGTTACCGAGTTCTTTGTAGAACGGCACGTTTGAATCGCCATTGATGGTGGAGATAACGGCAGTCTTACCGCCTGTGGAGAACTTTTTAATGTTCGCAACAATGGTTTGATAGTCAGAGTGACCGAAAGGTGTGTACACCTCATCGATGTCGCTGTCCTTCACGCCTTTGGAGTGCAGGAAGGCCCGCAGAATCTTGTTCGTAGTGCGTGGGTAGACATAGTCTGTACCTAACAAGACGAAGCGCTTGGCGCCGCCGCCGTCTGCACTCATTAGGTACTCAACAGCTGGAATGGCTTGCTGGTTTGGTGCTGCGCCGGTGTAGAAAACGTTTTTCTCGAGCTCTTCGCCTTCGTACTGAACTGGGTAGAACAGGAGGCTATTGAGCTCTTTAAATACTGGCAATACGGATTTGCGTGATACGGAGGTCCAGCAACCGAACACGACAGAAACTTTGTTTTGAGCGATCAGTTCACGTGCTTTCTCAGCGAACAAAGGCCAGTTTGAAGCTGGATCGACGATGACCGGCTCAAGCTTCTTGCCCATCACGCCACCTTTGGCGTTGATTTCTTCGATAGTCATCAGAGCAACGTCTTTCAGGGACGTTTCTGAAATCGCCATTGTTCCAGACAGGGAGTGCAAGATACCGACTTTGATGGTTTCTTGCGCGAAGGCTTGGGGCATGACGC
>JBEDEU010000208.1:0-4392 GCA_041175585.1 Pseudomonadota bacterium
GCGAATAGCTCGAACTCTAATCGCTTACGTGAAGTGGCCGAACGCAAAGGCATTCCTGCTTACCTTATTGACGGACCTGAGTCGATCGAACCTGCATGGTTGGTTGATCGCAAGCGTATCGGCATCACTGCAGGGGCATCGGCCCCAGAGCTATTGGTACAACAAGTCATTGATCGTCTGAAGGCGTTGGGCGCAATTTCAGTGCGCACGCTGGATGGCTTACGAGAGAATGTATCTTTTCCCTTGCCTAAAGGACTGTCACGAAAGACTGTTGATTAAGCAGTCGACTCGGGTGGTTTGGATGATTTATTCACAATCATCGTGCGTACAAAATCTATGCTGCTGCGTAGACTGAAATAGTCGCTCATGAGGCTGCGAGGAACGCGTAACGTTGCAGCACGTTCGTCGAGCTCTGCAATTTTTTTCGTGTAGGCTGCTGTTTGTGTGTTGTCAAAGCTGTTGCGCAGTTCTTGCTCAAAGCGTTTGAGTTCCAAGTACACATCATTAATGCGCGCTTTCGCTCGATTCAAGCGATAACTCGGCATCGACTTAATGAGAGGATAGCCGAAAGCAAATAACGGCAAAATTAGTATCAGCAAACGATCGAAGAACTCAGCTAACCAGAAGGGCAGATATTCAAGGAGTGTTGGTGCGCCTTTTTGGAAATACGATTTCGCCACATCGCTCTCTGGTGTGACTCCATCTTTATAAGATGGAAACTCTCCATATTTGGTGAAAAACGTCCGCCCACCGTTGATTTTGGAAGCTGCCTGCAGAAATAGAAGTTGGATTGCGGGATGCAGCGATTTGTCGATGATTAAGTTCGTTGTCGATGCAATAGTCTCCATGCTTTGATGCGGTTCGTCGCGAGCTAGGCTCAATGAACCTTTGGGGATGGTCAGTATGTGATAGTAGGGTAGCAATCTGCTGTAGGCGGCAGCGCGATCGAATTCAACTAGCGTCGCGCGCGGGTCATTTAATAATGTTTGTACGTTCTTAGCATCCATGCCGTCAACCAAGACAATCGACAGCACTTTCCCCTCTTGAAAGGCTTTAACGCCCTCGGCGTTGGGAATTTCCCGCAAGCCTGAGGTTTCTTTGAATTGATTGATACGGATCAGATTCATGACGTGTTGGTGGGTACCGCTACCTGGCTCACCGATTGCGATCGGATAGGTCAAGAAGTTTTCTGATCTGATCTTCTCGCGGTCTATTAGATCGTTGCGAAAGAAGAACCACATGGGCTCATAGTCCACGCTACCCAAAGACATGAGGCCTTCTGCTTGCTTTTCATCCATGAGGCCGCTCTGTATGAAAGCAGCTTGTAAGGGGTCTTTGGGATCCTTGATGCGCGCAATGTTTTCTTGTGCGCCAGAGGTTTTGACAAGTTCAATCGTGACGCCGTGAAGCGCAAAATAATCTGCATATTTTTTTGCAAGTAATTCGTACGATCCGCCCTCAGAGCCGGTTGCCATTTGAATGTATCTTGGAGGTGCGGGCTTAGCGAGCCAGACTGCGACAGCGATTCCAATCAAGAGCAAACTGATGAGAGGCCACGCTTCAAGCATGAATTGTTTCCATGTGCGAAGCTCATCGCACACCGTTTCATAGGCGGCTACAACATGTTCACGGATCTCGTTTTTGTAGTTATCCATGCTTAGGGCTGCCGGTGCTCAACCCAGATTAACTTTTCTGTCGCAAAGCCAAGTGCTGCCGCTTGTTTGAGCAGTCCGTCGCGCACGGCTGAGGCTAGAGATTTGGTGCGCGCCAGGATCCAAAGATAATCCTTATCTGGGCCAGAGATCATGGCCCATTGATAGCCCTTCTGATCCAGTGCGATTACATGGTAGCCGCCATAGAACGGACCAAAAAACGAAACTTTCAGCGAACCCTGAGTTTGGGGGCCTGTGAATACAGCCCGCCCAGTGGCTGACTTCCATTTGTCGCGCTTTGCGTCGTAGCCTTTGTTCAGCACCTCAAGGCTGCCATCAGCCTGTAATGTGTAGGTCGCCGATACTTCACTTAAGCCGCGCTCAAACGAGTGATCAAGGCGAGCGATTTCGTACCATTGACCAAGGTAGCGGTTGACGTCAAAGGGAGAGACGGACTGTACGCCATCGGGCGGTGCAGTCGAGCAGCCCGCAATAAAGATCAGTAACGCCAAAAACAACGTCTGCATAGAGAGTTTTTTCATGCGCTTGACCCGGTAGGCCTGAGGAGAGGGGTGGTGCCGATGAACGGAATCGAACTGTCGACCTTCTCATTACGAATGAGCTGCTCTACCAACTGAGCTACATCGGCACTAAGCTAAAAATTATAGCAGAGCGTTTATGCCCCTCTCAAACTGTCAGGTCTGGCAAATCGATCCATTTGCGCTCGGCATTGCTGCGGTAGCAAGCGTCGACTAGTTGGATGCCTTTTGCGCCGGCTCGCAGGGGGGATGGGAACGCGCCATCCTCTACAACATGCTTCAAAAACAACTCCCAACCGGCGCGATAAGAATTGTTATAGAGCGCGACGTCAGGCACTTCCAGCCATTGCGCATCAAAATTTTCCGTCGTTGGGGTGTCTATGCTCCAGACAGGCTTGGGTGTTGCGGCCATGGGCTGGATATAGCAGCGATACAGGCCCGCTAGCGCAGAACCCTGTGTGCCATCGACTTGAATTGTCAGGATGTCATCGCGTTTGATGCGTGAGGCCCAGGACGCGTTGACTTCGACGAGCGCGCCGTTTGCCAGCTCAAACGTGGCGAGCACGACGTCCTCGACGTCAACATCATAGGGGCGCCCCTGCTCGTCCAGGCGCTTCGGCGTGGCTGTTTTAGTACGACACGAAACGGACTTGATGTCACCAAGTAGCGTGTCGACGATGTAGCGCCAGTGTGGAAACATATCCAAGACCAGACCGCCACCATCGCGCTTGCGATAGTTCCAGCTTGACCGTTGTGCTGGATGAATCATGCCGTCGAAGACCCACCAGCCAAAGTCAATTTTTGCCTGAAGGATTTCGCCGAAATAGCCAGACTCCCTGAGCTTGCGCAGCTTGAGCAGACTTGGCAAAAAGAGTTTGTCCTGAACGGTGCCATTTTTTAACTCGAGCTTCTCTGCCATGCTGGCCAAATCAAGCGCCTGCTCGAAGGTCTCGGCAATCGGCTTTTCAAGATACACATGTTTGCCGGCACGCAGTGCCGAGGCCGCGCGCTCATAGCGCCCAGCTGTCACGCTCGCATCAAAGTAAATTTCATTTACCTTGTCCGCTAGAAAAGCTTCGCGGTCAGTGCTCCAGGCTATGTTGTGTTGGCTCGCGAGCGCTTGCAGCTTGTCGGCATTGCGACCCAATAGCACTGGTTCGGGCACAAGACGGTCACCGCTTTTTAGCAGTAGCCCGCCTTCCTTGCGAATATTTAGAAGCGCACGTAGGTGCTGATTGTTACCGAGGCGACCGGTCGCGCCTTCAACGATCACTTGTATTTTTTTTGTAGACATTTTGAAAGCCTATGACGAAACAGAGTGGGCAACAAAAGAGAATTCGCAGGGCGGGCCATCTGCGACATGCATCGTGCGTTGTTCCAGATCGATAAGTACGGCACCGGTGGTCATGGTTTGTTTTGCAGGTGCCTGCTTAGGATCTGGATGTCGGCACAGCGCATGCGGAAAACTGAAGTGATCGCTCATTGCTGCAACCATCGTCGCCATATCAATTGAACGTTCACCCTTTTCTAGCAAGCGTCGCATACGCGCTGCACGAAAAAGCGTTCCGGGGCTGACCTTTTCCATTTGAGACTCGCCATGGCCAGCGCCTAGAAAATGATTCGAATGCGTCACGATCCCCTGATGAGGCATTAAGTAGGAGACATGGTTTGGACTCGTCTCTAAATCGATGATCTCGCCTTGTGCGCCACCAATCACAAAGTTTGCCGAGCAGGTCCGTTTCGTTGCAACGACTGGGCTGAGCGCGTTAGCGTAGCTATCTGCATCCAAGACCTCGCGGCAGCGCATGTGGAAGGGTTTTTGGTAGGGATTGGAGCCGTCTAGGTGCGAGGCGAGTCCGTTTTCAACCAAGCCTATACCCAGTTCGTTTACGCCCATCTTGCCACCGACAATTCCAGCTTCGGTCATGCACACAAGACTGGGCTTGTTTTTTCGTTGAATACGCAGCACGAGCGTTCGTTGGTGTACACCTGCAATCCAGTCCCAGTTTTGACCAAGCCAAGTGTGGCCATCGGCTGTCACATCGGACAACAGGCCGAAGGTCGTGCAACCATTTGTTTCACTTGTGGCTTGTTCTTGTTTGCGCGCGTCTTTGCCAAAAATCATGAAGGCGATTTCATAGCGTGCATTGAGCAATGCGATTGCTGCGACGGACTGCCCAGAGCCTTTCGCCAGTCCCAGC
>JBEDEU010000209.1:0-4383 GCA_041175585.1 Pseudomonadota bacterium
TGATGGCAAGCGGTCCGTTCCCCGAGATCAGTTTGCCATCTGCAACAAACTTTCCTCCTTCGCCTTTTTTACAAAAGCCAAGATCTTCAAGTTGCATCAGCACCATGATCGTAAAGTTATCGTAGATCGAAGCGTATTTAAAATCTTTAGCAGTTACTCCTGCCTCGGCAAACGCCATCGGTCCGCTGATCGAGGCGCCCGTCGTCGTTAACGAGGTACTTCCTCCGTTATGACCATGCATCGTATGACCGGTTCCAATCACACGGACTAATGGATTCTTCAGTGACTTAGCGATTTCAGGGCTCACCAAAACAAGCGCACCACCACCATCGCTGATCACACAGCAGTCCATCCGACGCAGTGGAGACGCGATGAGAGGAGAGCGCATTACATCGTCTACGGTCACAGGCTTGTTGAACATTGCGTGAGGGTTGTGCTTCGCATGCTCTGAAGCCGTCACACGGATCCATGCAAGTTGTTCTAACGTTGTACCGTACTCATGCATATGCCGAGACATCATCATGGCGTAGGCGGTGGTAATCGTCGGGCGATAACCTGCCTCCCAGAGGGCGTCGGGACGTTCAGGCTCGCAAGGTCGTGGTGCCGTGCCAGTCTTCATCTGATCACTGCGTGGTCGGCCTGCCAGCGTGATGAGTGCGACGTTGCAGCGACCAGAGGCAATCGCCTCGACTGCATGTGCCACATGAATAAGGGGAGAGCAGCCGCCGGCATCGGTTGAGTCAATGTACCGAAGCTTCAGGTTCATGTGATCGATAAACCAGTTTGCATTCGAGCCAGGAATATCTCGGCCGCCAAAGAAACCATCCACATCTTTAGCGCTCAAGCCCGCATCTTTGAGTGCCCCGAGTGCGCACTCAACATGTAATTGAACGAGCGACATATCTGGAGCATGTCGTGTGGGATGCTCAAAAATTCCTGCAATATAGGCTTTGTCCTGTCGCTTCACGCTTCCAATCCTTTGGCTATTTCCAACCCTGTACCCAGATGCTGTCATCCTGAAGATCACGCCATGGTACTAGCTGAATCTTCTTTGAGTAAATAGCTTCTAGTTCGACGAATTCAATTTTTGTTTCAGGTGGCTCTGGGTAATGTACCTTCGATACCAAGAAGTGCTTATTCTTGGCGACAGGTTGCTTTGCCGTCCACTTAGTCAGGAGTAGTTTTTTTGGGTTCAGCGGGTTCATGGTTTACCTCTATTTTTGTAAGACTTGGTCAGTAGTGAGGATGATCGCTGTCAAGGCCTCAGGTATGATCCCCGCAGATCATAACGACTATCAGATAAAGATAGCTTTAATCAACGTTTATCGCGAGGGGACAAACAGTGAAAGGAATTGTATTTGCTGGAGACAGCAAAATTGAATATCTCGACTTTCCAGATCCTACCCCTAGCCCCGATGAGGTTGTACTAGAGATCAAGGCCTCTGGGATGTGTGGCAGTGATCTAAAGTTTTATCGGTCGCCTCGTGGCGAAGGCCTCAAACTGCTTGGCTATAAGGACGCTCCTTCGGTAGTCGCTGGGCACGAGCCCTGTGGTGTAGTCGTTGCTGTTGGCGCAGGAGTCAACCCGAAAAGAGCCTACGTAGGGCAGCGTGCCATGGTGCATCATTACCGCGGTTGTGGTGCTTGTCCACACTGTTCGACGGGCTGGATGCAGCTTTGCGACGAGGGTGTTAAAGAAGTCTACGGCGTGACGGGCCACGGTTCACATGCCAAGTACATGAAATGCCCAGCGAGCACCATCGTTGAGCTTCCCGATGCGCTGACATTTGAAACGGGTGCTGCGATTGCCTGCGGTACAGGTACGGCGTGGGGGGCTTTACATCGTCTTGATTTAAAAGGCGACCAAACGATTGCGATCTTTGGGCAAGGACCTGTGGGACTTTCATCAACACAGCTGGCGCATGCAATGGGCGCCCGAGTAATTGCTTTGGATGTCAGCGAAGAGCGTTTAGCACGCGCTAAAGACTTGGGCGCGGACGCGGTAATCAATCCAACTAAAGAAGATCCAGTGCAGGCTATTAAAGAACTGACACACGGGCTCGGTGCGCATGCGTCGATCGATGCTTCCTCAAATTCAGCCGCTCGTAAACAAGCGGTTCAATGTGTCCGAACTTGGGGAAAGGCGTGTTACGTAGGTGAGGGCGGCAACGTCACAATTGATGTCAGTCCGGATATGTTGCGTCGCCAAGTCACGATCATCGGTTCCTGGACGTTCTCGACCGTTGGGCAAGGGGACTGCGCTCGGTTTGTTGCCGATCGCGGGATTGATGTCGATGCGCTCTTTACGCATCGCTGGGGATTTGACGATGCTGCACAGGCCTATCAATTGTTTGATAAACAAACTTCAGGTAAAGGTGTATTTCTATTTTGAAGTATTTGGTTAGCGCTGCGCCATAACTTCTGCACTGCGCTAACCTAGCTTAGTCATCGATTGGTTTAGCTCTTCAAATAGCCATTCTCGGAAGGCTTTCATTTTTTGGATATGCCCTTTGGACTTGAGGTAGGTCAGTTGATGGCATACGATTTGTGGTCCAACTAAGCCCAAAGGCAGGACTAGTTTTTTACTTTCTAGCTCTCGCTCGATCAGCAAAGTGCTTTCTAGTGCAATGCCTAGGCCATCCACTGCGCAGTTGATCGCCATAAAGGAACGATCGAAGCGAGGCCCTCTTTCAAGATCAATGGTGTGTTCAGAGTGGTCCTTGAACCAGTCTCTCCATGTGTATCTGTTCACCTCGGTGTGGATCAAGGTTTTTCCCGCCAAAGTGAAGCCTTTTTTAGGCAAACGACGCCCGGGCAGCATGGAGCTCGAACAATTGACGACGATCCTCTCTGCGGGAAAGGGTTCGACCATCACACCAGCATCTGGAAAAAAGTTTCCGTAGCGAATATCAAAATCGGCCTCTCCTGCAGCAAGGTCTACAGGGGCAGACGATGCGTTCAGTCTTACATCGATGTCTGCGTGCATCGCGGAAAAGCGGGATAGGCGAGGCATGAGCCATTGGGCAGCGATGCTCGGTACGCTATGAATCGTCAAGATGTCGCTTTTGCCAGCACGCTCAATGCTGCGCGTGCTGGCTTCAATCAGGCTGAAGGCTTCGGACACGGACTCTGCATAGCGGCGCCCAATGTCAGTAAGTTCAACGCTTCGATGGGTTCGGTGAAATAGCGCAATTCCCAGGCGCTGCTCAAGCATCCGTACTTGGTGACTGATGGCCGATGGGGTCAGGTGCAGCTCGGTAGCAGCGGCCACGAACGATCCTAACCGCGAGGCGGCCTCAAACGCTTGCACGGACTTTAGCGGGGGGATCTTTCTCATTATTCTCTTTTTACATGAATTTAATTCATCTATATGGCTAAATTATTCATTTGTTTTCGTTCTGTCAAGTTGCTAGTATTTCTCAACAACACGCTGGCACTGAGAAAACTCAGGCACATGCACGGAGACAGTCATGAAACAAAAACCAACCGATCGGGCGTTGGCGCAGAGCGCCTACCGTATCCGGCGCTACTCGGTTCAGATGGGTGAGATTCAAGGCCAAGGGTATGTCGGCCAGGCTCTGGGCTATGCCGATGTGCTGGCTGTGGCTTATTGCCATGCCATGAATTTCAAGCCCGAGGATCCTGAGTGGGCGCAGCGCGATCGATTTCTACTCTCGCACGGCCACTACGCGATTGCGCATTACGCAGCGTTACTCGAAGCTGGTGTCATACCTAAAGAGGAAATGGAAACCTACGGTGGCGACGATAGTCGGCTACCTATGTCTGGTATGGCTTCCTATACGCCAGGGATGGAGATGTCGGGCGGCTCTCTTGGGCAAGGCTTGGCGATTGCGGTCGGCGTGGCCCTTGGGTTGCGTCATCAAAAAATTGATGCCTTCGTCTACAACTCGATGTCAGACGGCGAGTTAGACGAGGGTGCGACTTGGGAAGCGGCGATGGGCGCGAGCCACCACCAGCTCTCAAATCTGATCTGTTTAGTTGATATCAACAATCAGCAAGCGGATGGTGCGTCTTCGAAGGTGATGGGATTTGAGCCCTTAGTTGATAAGTGGCAGTCGTTTGGCTGGCATGTGCAGCGAGTCGACGGCAATGACTTGTATGCCGTGCGTGACGCGTTTGATGTTGCTCGCTCAGTGACAGAAAAGAAACCCCGTGTGATTATTTGTGACACGCTGATGGGTAAAGGCGTCCCATTTTTAGAGGCGCGTGAAAAAAATCACTTCATACGTGTCGATCCTCCCGAGTGGCAACAAGCGCTAGAAATTTTGGATTCAACCTATGGAAGTGGAGAGCGCGCATGAACGCACCAGCTAAACCTCGGCTGACCACTTCGGCAATGATTGCATCCATCGCTTCTGAAGG
>JBEDEU010000210.1:0-4380 GCA_041175585.1 Pseudomonadota bacterium
ATCAAAGCACCGTGGACAGCTCACACCCAACTCATATTTATCTGATTCAAAGGTTCCTTTAGGAAATGGCTGTCGACAGCAGCGACACAAGCGGCTCTCACCTCTTTGCAAACCATGCGTGACGGCAACCCGTTCGTCAAAAACAAAACACTCACCACGCCAAAGACTTTTCTCGGGTGGGATCGTTTCAAGGTATTTCAATATCCCGCCCTCGAGGTGGTAGACCTCCTCGTAGCCTTTGGCACGCATCATTGCCGTCGATTTTTCACATCGAATCCCGCCGGTACAAAACATCGCCACTTTTGGTCGCTTGCCGTCAACCGCCTTCAATATGCCGGCCTCATCAACCCAACCTGGCAACTGCGAAAACGTCTGTAGTCCTGGATCGATTGCTCGATCGAACGTGCCAAGCTCAACCTCATAATCATTGCGGGTATCGATTAACACGACGTTTGGATCACTAATGAGCGCATTCCAGTCTTCTGGCTTCACATAGGTTCCTGCCATCGTGGCAGGACTCACATTAGGGACGCCCGAGGTCACGATTTCTTTCTTTAATCGAACGCGCATGCGTCGAAACGGAGGTAGCTCAGACCAAGACTCTTTGTGCTGCAGGTCAGAGAACTTTGGATCGGCGCGCAGATACGCGAGCACAGCACGTATTGCATCTTCTGGACCAGCGATGGTGCTGTTGATACCCTCTTTCGCCAGCAAAATTAGGCCCTTAACGCCATGCTGTTCACAGAACGCCAAGAGAGGCTCTTTTCGAGTTTCAACGTCTGGTAACTCGACAAACTTATAAAAAGCGACAGTCAGAAATTTGTGTGCATTCATAAAGGTATTTTAAGCCTGACTGCGCTAAGAGTGCGTTAACATTTACCTACACAGAAGCTAAAACACGGAGAGATACATGCATTTCATAAAAAAATGGGTCGGAATCGCAGCACTGGTTTGCTCAAGCACCGCAATAGCACAGAGTTATCCGAACAAGCCCATTACCCTTGTGATCCCTTTTGCTGCCGGTAGTGGGACCGACTTCGTTGCCCGCACCGTTGCACAAAAACTTTCTGAGCGTCTTAAGCAGCCTGTGGTCGTCGACAACAAGGCTGGAGCAAGCGCTCAAATCGCGGCTCAGTTCGTCGCCAAAGCAGCCCCAGATGGCTATACGCTGTTCATGACCACCAACACGTCGCATTCTGCTAACCCCTGGATGTTCAAGACGCTGAACTACGATCCAATCAAGGATTTCACGCCAATCGTACGTGTCGGCGAGCTCCCCTTCGCGCTTGCGATCAATCCAAAGATCCCCGCTCAAACTTTGCAAGAGTTCATTGACTACGCAAAGAAGACGCCAGGTAAGCTCGCCTACGCCACCCCCAACAGCACATCGCTCGTGGCAATGGAAACAATTAAAAATATCGCTGGCTTAGATATTGTCGGTGTTCCCTACAAGGCAAGCCCTCAGGCGATGACGGACCTTATTTCGGGGGAGGTTCAGGTCTATGTCGTCGATCTGGGTTCAGGTATGGCATCACTTAAGTCTGACCGCGTCCGTTTATTGGCAGTGACGACCGCGAAAGGCTCACAAAGTTTTCCAGGTACACCAGCAATCGCCAGTGTCGTGAAGGGTTTCGATTTGGTTTCATGGAATGGGATCTTTGGTCCAGCCAATCTGCCACGACCCATTGTGGACAAAATCAACAGCGAGATGCAAGCCGTGTTTGCAGACAAGGACTTCCAGGCAAAAATTGCTGCAACGGGTTTCGAGCTTGATCCAACAAAGACCCCGGAAGAGTTTGCAAAATATGTTGACTACCAACTCAAGCACTGGGGCGAGATGTTGCGCAACGCTGGTGTGAAACCTCAATAACGTGTGAGCACAAGCATGACTTCAAAATATCTCATCCGAGAGGATTCGGTTCCAGCGTACTCGCCCGCTAATCACCATGAAACGAGTAACCGCCGTTTGATTGGTGCGGATAATGTTGGTGCCCAGAATCTCGAGATGATTCTCGGGACTATTGCGCGTGGAGGCGGCGCCCTACCCCATGCACATCCAGGGCTTGAACAGGTTTGTTATCTGCTTGCTGGCACCGCGCACGTGGAGGTCAATGGAGAGGCCTTTGACATGGTCGCCGGTGACACCTGCTTTTTCCCTGCCGATGCCATGCATGTTTTTTCAGTGACGAGCGATACGCCCGCACGAGTGCTCGTGATTTACGGACCGCCTTACGGCGAACATCCCGATCGCGTAAGACGATAACCTTCCAGCCTAAATAGGAGCCCACATGTCCTCTGCATTTGCACGCATACTTAAGCACAAAATTCTGAACGCAACAGCCTGTGCGCTCTTATTTACAAGCGCAACAAGTTTCGCTCAACCCAACTCGATCAAGCTAATGGTGGGCTTTCCCGCAGGTGGCGGCACCGACGTCATCGCACGCGTGCTCGGCGAGCAGCTTAGCCATGTGCTCGGCACATCCGTCATCGTAGAGAATCGCGCAGGAGCCGGTGGTCAGATTGCCGCACAGGCGTTGAAGGCGGCGCCTGCTGATGGCACGGTATTATTTTTGTCGCACGATCACACCATTTCAATCTTGCCGTTAATTACCAAGACACCTGGATTTAAACCAGAGACTGATTTTGTGCCCGTCGCCGGATTCGCAACCTTTGCCAACGGCATTGCGTTATCAGGCGCACAGCCTGATACATCCCTTGAACAATTTATTAAAACAGTCCGCGAACAGCGGCAAGGAAAAGCATCCATCGGGGTGCCCGCGCCAAATTCTGTTCCAGAGTTCCTAGTCAAAGTCATAGCCGCACAATACAAGGTCGACTTGGTCTCGGTGCCCTATCGCGGCAGCGCCCCCATGTTGGCAGATATGCTGGGGGATCAGATTCCTGCTGGGGTAGCGTCCGTTCCGGACTTTATCGAATTTCAGAAGGCCGGCAAGGTCCGCATGGTCGCCGTCATGGGTACCAAACGTCAGGAGGTCATCCCCGAGACTCCCACCTTTGCTGAACTTGGCATTAAAGGGTTTGAAGACCTGCCCTATTACGGCATATTCGCGCCCAAGGGAACACCGCCCGCCACAATCGAGCGGCTCGGAAACGCACTTTCAAAGGTCCTTGACATGCCTCAGGTCAAACAACGCTTGGTTGCGATGGGGCTAACGGTGGAATACATGCCCAGCCAAACGCTCGCGCAACGTGAGAGTGCCTATACAAAAAACTGGGCACGTATTATTGAGGCGAGTGGCTTTAAAGCGCAGTGATTGTGTCGCGAAGTCATTTCGAGATTGCGCAATGACCGCCAACGGAAGCCTTGCCTGAGCCCGCCGCAATCAGCGGTGGCTCATTACGTAAGTCGATCGGTGCTGACACGACTGTGTCCCACACAAGAAACAGCACCAAGACGCTCCAAAAAGCGAGACTCAGTTTCGTGTTGGAAGCTTTCGTCATATTGCTCACCTAAAGTTAAAACTGGTAGTGACGGCGAACTTTGATGCCGATCATTGTGCCCATCAAAGCAAGAGGCACCCAAATCCAGCCGTGCACACTGCCTGTAGAGATGCCACTGAGCATCGCTCCAATATTGCAGCCGAATGCCAGTCTAGAGCTATAGCCCATTAAAAACCCTGCAACTAGGCCTACCACCCACTGTTGTGTCGTCAAGGGCTGTGTCGCCGTCGTCGCCTTAGCCGAGATCCACAACGCGCCACCCAAGATGCCGATGTTTGTAATGGAGGTGATATCCATCAGCACAGACTCAGTCAAACGCTGAGCGTTGCCGGCCTGGCTCCAAAACGCATTTGCTGTCGGGTCAAACAAACCAGCAGCATTCACAATCTTTGCAGCCCACAAACCAAACCCATAGACAACCCCCCAAGGCTGGCCAGCGATCACAAGGTTCAGTGCGGCCAGAACAGCTAAGGCCACCGCGCCCACGAGCCACTTGCGATCCCACCATGTGCGACCGGGCCCGACCCATGCGCGCACCATCAAGCCTGCAACAACCAAGCCCGCAAGTGTGATGAGCAAGGCCTGGGTACCACCAAATACGCTCACCAGACCAATCGGCTCGAGTTGCCCGAGCTTCAACCAGTCACCGACATGCACGGAACCCAGGAAACTTCCAAATGCAAACAGCGGGAGAATGCCCATATTGAGGGGGATCCCCAGGCCCGCCTTGTACAAGGTGCCTGAGCCACATCCATCCGCAATTTGCATGGTCAAACCAAACACAAAAGCGCCAACCAATAGGCTGACGCTTGGCGGCCCCAAGGCTGCGGTGAGCTCGGAGTACTGAGAAAGAAGAGGCAAACATAAAACCGAGGCAAGTGCCAACAAAACGAGTTGGCCAGTCACTCCGCGCGGATC
>JBEDEU010000211.1:0-4364 GCA_041175585.1 Pseudomonadota bacterium
AGAGCTCGCAGTCCTAGCAAAGGATCTCGGCGTAGAGCCGATGCAAACCAACTAAAGCGTTATCCGAGGAAGACAACATGAAGAAAATAACCAAGACACTATTAATAGCCTCTGCTCTCTGGGGCGCGGCTGCGACAACGTACGCACAAGACTATCCCAACAAGGCGATCCGAATGATCGTTCCGTTAGCTGCAGGAAGTGCGGTTGATAATGCTGCACGCATTTTGACCGCAAAGATGGGTCAGAACATGGGTCAGGCAATTGTGATTGAAAACATTGCAGGCTCGTCTGGCTTGATTGGTGCAGATCGCTTGGCTAAATCGGCACCCGATGGCTATACGCTTGGCGGTGTGAATGACAGCGTCTTGACGATGATTCCGCACATCTACCCGAATATGCCCTGGAATGCGCTCAAGGATTTTGATCCCGTGTCACTCGTGGGAACAATTGAATGGGGGATCGTGGTGCCTCCTAACTCCCCTTATAAAACGCTTGCCGAATTATTGGCTGCGGCTAAGGCCAACCCCGGCAAAATTAATTACGGTTCTGGGGGTAACGGCAGTCCGCAGCACATTGCGATGGCGCTGTTGACCCAGCGCGCGGGCGTGACGATGACGCATGTACCTTACAAAGGTGCAACGCCAGCCGCAGTTGCTGCGGCTGCGGGTCAAGTTGATGTGTCGTATCAAGGTTTGGGCACAGTCACTGGCCTGATCGGTGGCGGCAAATTAAAGTTGCTCGCTGTGTCGACACCGGAGCGGTTGCCTCAATATCCAGACACGCCAACCGTATCTCAGGCAGGGACAAAAGATTTTCTGTTCAACTCTTGGTTTGCGATTGTTGCTCCCGCCGGCACTCCCAAAGATATCGTCGCAAAGTTGAATGTTGAAATTCAAAAAGCCTTGTCTGATCCGGAAACCAGAAAAAAGATTGTGGATCTGGGCGTCACAATTCGCGGAACAGGCGCAGCGGAGTTTGGAGAGGCCACGAAAAAACAGTATGAGCTCTATGGAAAACTCATACGCGATAATGGCATTAAGGCCGATTAGGGCTCATCGATTTAGCCGCAAAGCGAGAAGCCTTTGGACCAGAATATTTCAGTCATTACAACTATCGCGGCTGCTTTCATCGCTGCGTTAGGTCTTGGCTTTCTCGCAGAGAAAATAAAAGTCCCCGCACTGGTCGGATACCTCGTCGCCGGGATTGTGATTGGGCCAGGTACGCCTGGGTATATTGCAGACACTGAAATCGCTTCGCAGTTATCCGAGATTGGCATCATGCTGTTGATGTTCGGGGTCGGATTGCACTTTTCCCCAAGTGAGCTGTTTTCAGTCAAGCGCGTGGCCGTGCCGGGCGCCTTGATTCAAATGGGTGTCACGACGTCTGTGGGGGCGGGCATCGCCTGGCTATGGGGCTGGGGGATAGCACCCAGTCTTATTTTTGGATTGTGTCTGGCTTGTGCGAGTACAGTCGTTTTGCTGAAGTCGCTCGAAGTTCGCGGTGAGCTCGACACGATGGGCGGTCGCATCTCTGTTGGTTGGCTAGTTGTGCAAGATTTGGTTACCGTGCTGGCATTGGTGTTGCTGCCACCTTTTGCTGAAATCATCGGTGGCGCAAAAAGTGCAGCAAATACTGCAAGTGCCGCACCTGTCTCGCTTTGGTGGACTGTTGGTAGCACGCTTCTACTTGTTGGCGCCTTCGTGGCCTTGATGTTTGTCGTGGGCAAGCGAGTCTTGCCGTGGCTACTCTGGCAGGTTGCAAAAACTGGGTCTCGCGAGCTCTTTACCTTGGCAGTTGTGACTACCGCTATTGGGATTGCGCTGGGCGCCGCTGCCTTTTTCAACGTCTCGTTTGCATTAGGTGCTTTCGTTGCAGGTACCGTTATGCGCGAGTCAGAGTTTAGTCACCGAGCCGCACAAGAGACGTTGCCTCTGCGTGATGCGTTTTCAGTTTTATTTTTTGTGTCCATCGGAATGATGGTGGATCCCGCAGTCTTTCTTGATCAGCCTTGGCGCATTCTTGTCGTTGTGTTCGTGGTGATGTTTGTTAATTCTGCGTGCGCCGTTGCAATTGTTATTGCTAATCGTTATCCGCTAAGTACCGCACTTTCAATCGGTGCAAGTCTTGGGCAAATCGGTGAATTCTCGATCATTCTTGGCGGGTTAGCGTTAGGGTTGGGAATTATCCAACCTGAGGTAATGAATCTTGTATTAGCCGGGGTCTTGTTATCGATTACGTTCAATACCTTGTTGTTCAAGGCGGTCGAGCCGCTACGCCGCTGGGTGCTTAGTCGTTCAGCCCTTGCGCGTCGACTGGATCAGCGTCAGGATCCAACTTCGGCGTTGCCTATGAGCACCGACGGTAAATACTTGGAAGGGCAGCTTGTGCTGGTGGGGTATGGGCGTGTGGGTAAACGAATTGGGCTCGCACTTACCGAACGAGGCATTCCGTACGTCATTGTTGAGCAAAGCCGAGAGCGAGTTGAAGAACTACGTGAACAGGGTTTAGCTGCGGTCTCTGGAAACCTTGGTGACCCCGAAGTGTTGATTCAAGCACACATTGCAAAGGCTGCAATGCTCGTCATTGCAACACCTGACACCGTGCATGTCAGACAAATGGTTGAGACGGCAAGACTATTGAATCCTGCGATTGAGGTCGTCGTACGTACGCATAGCGAAGACGAATCGGAATTGTTAGCAGCAGATGGATTCGGGAAGATATTTTTTGGTGAAGAGGAATTGGCCAAAGGAATGGTGCGCCATATCTTTGATCGGTTTGCACCGAAGGCGCACTGATAGAGTTTTTAAAAATAGGTGAGACAACTCACGATCAGGAGACAACAATGCTTAAGAAAACGAGTGGTTTGTTAAGACGTGCCGTACAAGCCATGATTGGTATCGGTGTGATGACTGCAGCGCTTGGGGCGAGTCATGCACAGTCACCTGCCGATAAGTACCCAGATCGTCCAATTCGAATCATTGTGACATTCCCTCCCGGTGGCTCGGTTGATGCGATTGCGCGTGCGGTTGGTCAGAAGATGCAAGAAAACTGGGGGCAGCCGGTTCTCATTGAGAATCGACCCGGCGCAAGTACTTTGATCGGTTCAACGGCCCTCGCCAAGTCCCCGCCAGATGGTTACACCTTGATTATCTCGGTCAGTAATCACACGACAAATCCTGCGATGCGCGCGACGATGCCTTACGATACGTTAAAGGACTTTCAGCCAATTAGTATGCTGGCTTTGGCGCCTATTGTTGTTGTTGCGAATCCAAAATTTGCAGCGAACAATGTGAAAGATTTAATCGCATTGTCCAAAGCGGGTAACGTCAAGTTAGATTTTGGCTCTGCGGGAACGGGTTCGATGACGCACTTGACTGCCGAGATGCTTAAGCGTCAGGAAAATCTAAATATGACCCACATTCTTTACAAAGGCGGCACACCGGCGTTGATGGATGTTATTGCCGGACATATTCCGATGACCTTTGCCACCCTCGGTCAGGTCTTACCTCAATTACAAGCAGGTCAGGTTAAAGCCTTGGGGATTTCTTCTGCAACGCGATACCCCTCGATGCCCGATATTCCGACCTTTAAAGAGCAAGGGATTGATTTAGTGACGACGGAGTGGTTTGGGTTGATGGCGCCTGCTGGCACCCCTATGCCGATTGTGGCAAAACTGAATGCGGAAATGAAAAAGATTATGGCAAGTCCAGGCTTGGGCGACCGATTGACAGCGATTCAGCTTGTAACGTCTACACCAGAAGAGCTTGATGCCCACATCCGTTCAGAACTGGCGCGCTGGGCGCCGGTTATAAAGGACCTGGGCATCAAGGCTGATTAAGCAACAGAATTAGTTGAGCTTAATGCCGGACTCTTTAATGATGCGACCCCAGTTGGCGTAGTCCTTTTTGACGAAGGCGTCGAAGTTTTGCACTGTTCCGCCTGCAGGTGCCACACCTGCAGATTTGAATCGTGCGATGACATCTGGGTCAGCGAGTACGCGGTTAAGTTCTTTATTCAGGATTGCAACGGCGGATGCTGGTGTGCCTGCGGGCGCAAACAAGCCAGTCCAGATATTGAAGTCCATACCCTTTGCCACGGTTTCATTCAGTGTTGGGACGTCTGGGAATTCCGGCGATCTCTCACCACTGGTGACTGCGACGGCGAGCAACTTGCCGCTCTTAGCATGCGGAGCCAAGGAAGCAAGCGTGCCTATGTAAACATCGACCTGGCCGCCCATGACGTCTGTGATGGCTGGGCCAGCACCCTTATAGGGCACCTGTAGCAGATTGATATTTGCACGTTTCTTGAAATCTTCGCCAACTACGTGACCCAGCGTGCCCAGACCTGCAGTACCCCAGCGTAAA
>JBEDEU010000212.1:0-4363 GCA_041175585.1 Pseudomonadota bacterium
TAATCCCAGGCGTGGTGGTGCGATGCCGTGCATTGGGCGTACTAAAAATGACGGACGAGGCAGGTGATGATGCCAAGTTGCTGGCCGTACCGGAAGACAAAATCCTCCCGATTTACAGTCATTGGAAACAAGCCTCTGACATTCATCCAATGCGCTTGAACGCAATCCAGCACTTCTTCGAGCACTACAAAGACCTCGAAGCAGGCAAGTGGGTGAAGGTCCAGGGTTGGGGCGGCGTTGCTGACGCACACCAAGAAATACTTGAAGGAATCGAGCGCTACAACGCCGAACAAAAGGGCTAATTCCCTTTTGTAAAAACGCTACATCGACTGCTTGAGCAAGGCCGCGTAGTCGTCAGGAGTGGGGGTGCGAGGATTCGTCTTATGACAATGATCCGCCATCGCACCCTCAATTATTTTGGGGAACATCTCAGCGGTCACTCCCATCGCTGCCAATCCTGACGGCAATCCGAGCCGTTGGTTCAGCGCTTTAATTGACGGTGCAACATCGGCCGGTCCGGCCAATCCCATTGTTTCTGCCAGACGCTCAAGTTTTTTACCCTTTTGCATCGAAGCTTCGCTGGCATTAAACAAAATAACGGCTGGTAAAAACATCGCGTTCAGCGTGCCATGATGCAGCTTTGGATTGATGCCACCAAGTGAATGGCTCAGGCTGTGTACAGCACCCAAGCCCTTTTGAAACGCCATCGCACCCTGCGTTGACGCGCTCATCATGTGAAAACGTGCTTCACGGTCATGCGGTGTTTTTGTTGCACGCTCGATATGCCGCCATCCACGCCACAAGCCGTCAAGCGCAATGCCCTCCGCAGGAAAATTCAACGCCGAAGACATAAACGTTTCACAACAATGGGTGATCGCGTCCATGCCAGTCGCTGCCGTCAACAATGGCGGCAAATCCAACGTCAACTCTGGATCGCAAATTGCCGACTTTGGCACGATGTGTGGAGACAATAAACCCACCTTGCGCCCATCATCCAGAATCAACATCGCGCCCCGGCCAACTTCACTCCCCGTGCCAGACGTGGTCGGAACAGCGATGATTGGCGCCGTCGCAGCAGTAATGCGTGCCGTGCCACCATTGACCGCAATAAAATCTTTGAGTGGGCCAGCATGTGCCGCACAGACCGCCACCGCTTTGGCGAGGTCCATCGCTGATCCGCCCCCGACTGCAATCATGCCATCGAACTTACCTTGTTTGTACATGGCCAATGCATCGCGTACCGCCGCCTCATGGGGATTAGGTGGGGTTTGGTCGTAAACCTGCACGCTTTTCGGGTCTTTAAGTTGCGCCAAAACACGGTCGACCAAACCCGCTGCACGGACCCCAGCATCGGTCACCAGCATCGGCCGCTTAATACCAACACGGTCACACTCAGCCTGCAACAGACTGATCGCACCGAAGTCGAACTGTATTTGGGTAATGTAATTAATCAACGCCATGGTACTGTCTCCGCGATCGTGTCGTTATGTTGTGGTTTTGTGCTTGATCATAAATCATATCGGCCTTACTCAATCTGCCAGCCAAGAATCTCTGCAAGGCGTTGCACGACCCATCCTGCCTCCGGCTCGGTTAGACCAACGTCTTGCGTCAGAAGGCCACGATGGATGCGCTCAAGGACATCAGCTTCGGTAATGCCGAGCTCCCACAGCTTGTTGCTAGCCTGTTCCGTCAACAAGTTGGCCATGTCCTCACACAAGTCGTAACGGACAAAAATATGCTCACGCGACGCGCTCGGTTTGATACGCCCGGGCTCGACGAACAGGGCAATAAACGAGGGCGGGACGATGATCTGGTTGTCGTCAGACATTGTGCAAGCTAAAACTTTTACAGGACGGAGGGCGCACGGGCTGAATTCCTAGGTTGGCAAATGCTGCGTAGTTACACGATACTACGCAGCATAAGTGATTATTCGTCAATAAACATGCCAACACTCTCTCCTGCACCTCGCGTAGAACATATTGCCTTGCCCGATGGCGCCCTCCTAGAGGCGCATAGCGAAGGCAGCGGCATGCCCTTACTCCTCATTAGCGGATTGGGCGGCACAGCGGGGTTCTGGCAACCTTGCGTCAACGCGCTTGCCCCACACCATCAGGTGTTGCGCCTGGATCAACGGGGGATCGGCAAGAGTAGTCGCGGCGAGGCGCCTTGCACCATCGACCAGCTTGCAAACGACTGTTTGGCTGTCTTGGACCATTTTGAAATTGCCACGGCTCTAGTCGTCGGACACTCAACGGGCGGCTGCATCACGCAATCCCTTGCCCTGCGCCATCCCGATCGCGTACACGCCTGTGTCATGAGTGGCGCTTGGGGAGCACCAAGCCGTCACCGGCAAGAACTCTTTACAGTACGTCGCGAAATGCTGCTGCACAGCCCTGTCGCCTACGCGAGCTCCTCGGTGTTTATGGGCTACGACACCGCATGGTTAAACGCACACTGGGGAGTGCTAGAGTCAGCGGTGCGCAATGCCCCGATCACCGCGGCAGCACAACGTGTTGTGATGGAGCGCATTGATGCACTCGTGGCTTATGATCAAAGTGCGGCGCTATCAAAAATAAAGGTGCCACGGCTTGTGCTTGGTGCACGTGATGACCTAATCGTCCCAGCATTTTTACAAGAAGAGCTACACGCCTTGCTGCCGGGTTCAGATTTAAAACTGTTTGATTACGGCGGACATTTTTTCCCCGTCTCGCGCACAGAATTATTTACGACAACATTGCTTGAGTGGTTTAGAAAATCTCTTAAGCACTAACAAGGCTTCGCCATGACCGAAAATTTCTCAAGCACACAAACTATCCGCAAAACTGTAATTGCTACCAAAGGCGGCGTCGTTGCGGCCCAACATCGACGTGCAGCTGAAGTCGGCGCTGCCGTGCTGGACGCGGGCGGGGATGCAGTGGATGCCGCGATTGCGACTTCCTTCGCTATCGGGGTGGTAGAGCCCTGGATGAGTGGACCCGCGGCGGGCGGTGCGATGGTGCTGTGGCGTGCCAATGAAGGCCGAGCGCGTGTTGTCAATTTTGGTTGTCGCTCTCCGCGGGAGCTGAATCCGGCAGACTATCCCTTAAGCGGCACGGGCAAATCGTCTGATCTATTTCCATGGCCCTCCGTAGTCGATGATCGCAACGTGATGGGCGCAACCGCTGTCGCCGTGCCGGGCGTCGTCGCAGGAATGGATCTCGCACACCAGCACTTTGGGCGCATGCCATGGAAAGATCTGGTGATGCCGGCTGCTGGCCTTGCCGAAGAGGGTCTCTTGGTAGATTGGTACACAACGCTTGTTACTGCAGCCAACGCACGCGTCTTAAGCAAAGATCCGGATACAGCTGCGATGTTTTTAGAGCAAGGGCATTGGCCGATCGCAGGCGAATGGACATCGCTCAACGAGCGACACCTGAATCAAAAAGCCTTCGCGCAAACCTTGAGACAGATTGCTGAGGGCGGATCCAAAGCGTTTTATCAAGGCGACATCGCAGCGCAACTGGTTAGTGATATCCGCGCAAAAGGGGGATGCATGAGTATGCAAGACCTCGCGGACTACCGCGCTGAATTAGTCGACCCTCTCACAATCAATTACCGTGGTGGCCGTGTATTTGCAACACCAGGGTTAACAGGCGGTCCAACGTTTGGCAAAGCACTTGAATTGCTAGCAAGCGAACTCAATCCAGTCAAAGGCGCGCCGGGTGCAGCAACCTATACAGCGTTCGCGCGAGCGCTCGACGCAGCGTTTAAGTTGCGGTTTGAAAACATGGGCGACCACGAGTCACCCAAAGCACCCGGATCAACAACTCACTTTAGCGTTGTTGATCGCCACGGCAACATGTGTGCAGTCACGCAAACGCTTCTTTCCATCTTTGGTTCACGCGTCGTGTCACCCTCAACAGGTCTGCTTCTAAACAACGGCATCATGTGGTTTGATCCAGAGCCGGGCAAACCAAACTCGTTGGCGCCCAATAAGCGATGCCTGGCGAACTACAACCCGGTGATTGGCGAAGACGCTTCAGGCAGACGCTTTGCAATTGGCGCATCGGGCGGCCGCAAAATTCTTGGCGCCGTCATGCAATTAAGCTCTTTCATTATGGATCATGGTCTGAGCCTCGAAGAGGCTTTCCACACGCCGCGTATTGACGTCAGCGGCGTTGGCAAAGTGACGGCCGATCAAGCACTGTCTGCCGACATTCTCGCGGCACTGGAAAAAATCTTCCCGGTGACCGCGACGCGACGTAACGTCTATCCCTACGCATTCGCCTGTCCCGCCGGCGTGATGCGGGATGGCGAACTCAATATGGGCTGCACCGAGATCATGTCTCCTTATGGAGACGCCATCTCGGGCGGCTAAGTGGTC
>JBEDEU010000213.1:0-4339 GCA_041175585.1 Pseudomonadota bacterium
GGCCCACATCCAGACATGGCAGATGATTCGCCCGAACAGTTTGGTGCAGAAGTGACTATTACGTTGAATAATGGTCAGGTGTTGACGCGCAAAATCAGTAATCTTGTTGGTCGTGGCATTACGTATCCCATGACGAGCGACGAGATGTGGGAGAAGTTTAACGATTGCGCAAAAAATGCATTAGCGCGTGCGGATATTCCGCCACTCTTCGAGCGGCTAGAGACATTAGAAAAAGCCACAGACATACGGGCAGTCGCAAAGCTGTTAGTTAAGCGTGCGTTACCCGGACAGACAAACAGGGTTCAGACACACATTGACACGAGCGGGGGAGACAATGGCACAAATGTCCTACAAGAGACATCCTGGGTGCCGTAATTGTCAGTCTAGATGTCAGGTGTTTGGAAGTAAGTGCAGGTCGGCCGGACGGAACGTCACTGAGACAGAGGCGTTCCGTGCGAACTCGATCTGGTCAAGTACGTTGATGATCGTGTCTTGAACTTTCACTGCATATTCAATATGAGGCCCCATATATTGAATATGCTCAATAACTCCGCTGAGCGTATTGACCCGATCAGCTTGCACCGACTCTGATTGCGCTGCAAGCCGTAAGTCTTCCGAACGCAATACTGCGGTGCGTTGTTCGCCATTTTGCCCAACTACCGGCGGGTCAAGCGTGATGGAAGAGCCGTCTGGCGCAAACCACTTCTGGTCTCGGCAGGTGAGTGTTAAAAAGTTGGCGGCACCGATAAAGTCAGCAGTAAATTTCTTTGTTGGACGTCGGTAAAGTTCACGAGGCTCACCCACCTCGACAATGTGTCCGCCATCCATGACGATGATACGGTCGGACATGGACAATGCTTCGGCCTGATCATGCGTGACATATACCGCTGGGATAGCGAGCTCTTTTTGAATTCTGCTGATTTCAGCGCGCGTACGATCACGCAAACGGGCATCCAGATTGGAGAGTGGCTCGTCAAACAAAAGTACTTTTGGTTTGCCCACAATCGCACGGGCAAGCGCCACACGCTGCTGCTGCCCGCCAGAGAGCTCGGAGGGCTGTCGGTTCGCCAGATGCGAAAGACCAACGACCTCTAACGCCCAACTAACAGCTTCGGGGATCGATGCGCGATCCACATTTCGTGCAATCAAAGGAAAGGCTACGTTTTCTGCCACACTCATGTGTGGCCAGATAGCATACGACTGAAACACCATTCCAAGGTCTCGTTCGTGCGGAGCGATAAATATATCTTTGTCGGGTTGCGACACGACCCGACCATCGATTTCGATGGTTCCGCCGTTCGTGCGTTCGAGTCCGGCGATACAGCGCAGAGTCGTTGTTTTCCCACAGCCGCTCGGGCCTAGCAGAGTGACAAATTCCCCATCCTCGACATCAAATGAAATGCCATGAACAATGGTGGTTTGGTTAAACGCTTTGATCAAATTGTTGACACGGATGCCCATGGTGATTCAGTCCAGTTTTACAGCGTTATTTGGTAGTCGATGTTTTTGAACGATCGAGTAACTTGAGTGATGGACGATGCTTGGTCGCTAACATCAACAGATACATCGCAATGAATACGACGATCATTCCGACCAAAGACAGTGAGCTGGCAAGCCCCCAGTTTGCTTGCTCGAAGAATGACCAAATCGACGTCGATAGGACGCTTGTCGATGCGGTGTAGAGAAGCACTGCGGAGGCGATTTCGCGGAAGAACGCCATAAATAGCAGGAAGTAGGCGCCTTGTAGCGACGGCATAGCAAGGGGCACAAGAATGCGCCGAATGCCTTGTAAGCGCGTTGCACCTGCAGTCCAGGCGGCTTCTTCCAGGCTCTTGTCAATTTGAATCATCCTGCCGCCAACGGTCTCTGTCGCATAGGACAGAAAGCGCGTGATGAATGAAATGATCAAAATGATCAAGGTGCCATAGATCGGTAACGGTATGTAGGCATAGGCCCAAAGGAGTCCGAGACCAATGACAACGCCTGGCACACCGAAGGGCAAGCTCGCGATAAAGTCGAGTGTGCGATAGCCGGGCGGGCGGTGACGCAGCGTGAAATAGCTGATGAAAGAGGCGAGTCCCACTCCAAGTAAGGCGCCAAGACCAGACACAATCAGTGTGTTCCAGAAAGAGCGTAAGGTCGAGTCGGACTCAAACAGGAAAACGTAGTTTCGAAGTGTGTATGCGCCTTCGAACGGATTGGCGCTGAAATATTTCAAGACTGACACATAACCGAGAATGATCACCGGCAGAACGAGCGCACAGAGGATGTAGCCCCAGCACAGCGTATTCGCAGCCCAGCGCCATTTTCCGAGGCTGACTAAGGTAAGACGACCAGCTTTGCCGGTTGTCACGGTGAGACGATTACTGCGTGCAATACGACGTTGCAGCCAGATTGCGCCACCGGTCAGGGCACTTAGTGCAAGACCGATTGCTGCGGCCAAGCCGTAGTCGGGAGGGGGAAAGCTAACGAGCAAATAGAGTTGGGTTGCGAGGACAGAGATGCGACCAGGAATGCCCATCAACGCAGGTATCGCAAACTGTTCGATTGAGAGTACAAATGTTAGTACGAGGCTTGAGGTGATCGAGAAGCCGAGTAGCGGCAACGTCACGCGCCGAAGTACATGCATGGGCGTCGCACCTGCTGCACGCGCAGCCTCTTCAAAGGTCGCGTCGATGCCAAGAATGGGGCCACGCATCATGAGGTACACAAACGGGATTTGATGCAGCACCGTGACAAAAATCATCCCGCTCTTGGTGTAGGCATCGACCTTCCAGGTGTCTGCGCCAAATATTGTTTCGAGTACACCGTTAATGAGCCCGCCTGGCGAGCCAATGATGATCCAAGCCATCGCTAGAATGAACGAGGGCAAGAAGAAGCTCAGGCTGACTAACGCAGTGACGATAGGACCGCCGCGGAAGTCAGTTCGGTGCACGACAATCGCAATCGCTGTGCCGACGATGGCTGCTATAACACTTGAGGCCAGACCAATAAGAATCGTTGTGTAGAAGGTTCCTACTACACCGCTTGAGAACAGACCCGCCCAGTTGCGTAGTGTCCACTCGCCAAGTTGACCCGGCGCGGCACTACGCAAGCTTCCATAAACGAGCGCAAGAAGCGGAATTGCGACAAGCGCAGCGACGAATATAAAGGTGCAAAGATAAATCGTGCCTAAAACACGACCGTTATCAAAGACGCTTGCTTCGCGAAATATCGGGGCAGACTGAGTATGCTGCTGTGGGGTCGGACGATGACTCTCACTGTTCATGGTCTTCAGTCTATTGGATACCGAAAGTTGTGCGCCAATGATCGACGATTTCTTTTTGTTTTGCCGGCGGGAGCAATTCAAGTCCGTCAACCGTGTTGGGTAGGGATGCTGTCGCAGGCAGATGTGACAGTGGGGGTGCACCGTTCCTTGTTACCGCGAGACCGCCAAAATCCTGAAGAAATACTTGACCTTTTGCGGTCATGAGCCAATTCGCCAAAACTTTGCCTGCGTTGGGGTTAGGCGCTTTATCGGCGACAAACATATATCCCAAAGATAGCGTTGTGCCGGATTTCGGATACACAACACCAATCGGTGCGCCGTCGGCTAGGGCCACGTTGACAGGAAGATCACTGATCTCGGCAACATGCACATCACCGCGGATCACAGCCTGCATGATCCCGCCTGAGCCCTCGAAAAAGCGTACATTATTTTCTTTCATTTTTGCCGCGGTATCCCCGAGGCCTAGTTTGTCCCAGTAGGCCACGATGCCTTGTATAGAAACAGAGCGCCACGGTGGATTCATGCCGATGCGGCCTTTCCATTTTGGATCAAACAGATCTGCCCATTCTTTGGGTACATCGGCGGGCTTCACACGCTGCTTGTTGTAGATGATGGCTTCGCGAGCTGTTTGAATAGTGAACAACATATTTTGTTGCTCGTGATTCACTGCGGTAGGGAAATTTGTAAGTTCGGGCGGCGTCCATTTAGCCATCCAGCCCCCTTTCATCCCGTCAAAGAGGCGCTGATCTGGGAAGGTAATCATGACGTCTGCTAGATGCCGTCCCGAGGAAAACTCGGTTCCAAATCTTTGCAGTAGCGGTGCACTGCCAAGCCGCGTCATTTCCATTTTGATCGCGGGATACGCCTTTCGAAATTCGTTAGCCAAGCGTTCCGCGCCAGCGGGGTTCAGGTTGTGATACAGCATGACCTTGCCTTCTTTGCGCGCCGCAGCTTCAACAGCAGCCCAATCACTTGTTTGTGAAAAGGCAAAGGGTGATGCGACAACGAGGCAGGCAGCGATAACGCTCAGCAAGCATTTATCGATTGCGGTTTTCCAAGCTTTAGCGGCAA
>JBEDEU010000214.1:0-4320 GCA_041175585.1 Pseudomonadota bacterium
GTGATGGGTATGCTCATCCTGGTTCTGGATGCGTTTAGTCAAGCCCCACGCCGTGCGTTGGCTTACGGGCTTTCGCTCGCCACCTTGGCCATCTTGTTTGTGCTGTCAGCCTGGCAGTGGAGCGTCGGCCTAGTCGGCGAAAGTTTCTTTGGCCTGTATGTCGCAGACCCACTGGCGCATTTGCTCAAAATGGCCTCATACATTGCCGTCGCTTTAACGCTGATCTACGGCCGTGAGTACATCCAGACGCGTGATATGTTGCGTGGTGGCGAGCTCTATGTTCTGGTGCTGTTTGCCTTGCTCGGACAGATGGTCATGATCTCCGCAGGTAACTTCCTGACAATTTATCTTGGCCTAGAGTTGATGTCTCTCGCGCTCTACGCGCTTGTTGCTATCCGTCGTGACGATGCACAGTCTACCGAAGCCGCAATGAAGTACTTCGTACTCGGCGCGCTTGCCTCAGGCTTCATGCTCTACGGTATGTCGATGATGTACGGCGCAACAGGCAATCTGGATTTGCGCAACATTGCTGATGCAGTTAACTCCGGTCAGGTGGACTACCTTCCTCTGACCTTTGGTGTGGTGTTCCTGATCGCCGGTCTGGCCTTTAAATTGGGTGCTGTTCCCTTCCATATGTGGGTGCCTGATGTGTATCAAGGCGCGCCCACAGCCATCACGCTTGTGTTGGCTGCAGCGCCCAAGCTTGCTGCGTTTGCGATCACCTTGCGCATTCTTGTGATTGGCTTTGTCGATCTCGCGGCTGATTGGCAACCAATGTTGTTAATCCTTGCTGTGCTGTCGCTGGCGGTCGGTAACCTCACAGCGATCATGCAAACCAATTTCAAGCGGATGTTGGCGTACTCAACGATTTCGCATATGGGTTTTGTGCTGTTGGGCTTGGCCTCCGGTTCGCTTGACGGTGATATTCAGGCAGACACCTCGGCATACGGTTCAGCTCTTTTTTATATCCTCACATATGTGCTGACGACGCTAGCCTCCTTCGGTTTGATTATGTTGTTGGCGCGAGATGGTTTTGAGTGCGAAAGCATCGATGACCTCAAGGGTCTGAACCGTCGCAGCCCTTGGGTTGCTGGCATGATGTTGATCCTGATGTGTTCGCTTGCAGGTTTGCCACCGTTAGTCGGCTTTGATGCCAAGCTATTGATTCTGCAGGGTCTGCTGCAGTCTGACCGTCTCTGGTTGGCTGTTGTGGCAGTCTTGTTCTCGTTGATCGGCGCCTTCTACTACCTTCGCATCATCAAAGTGGTTTACTTTGATGAACCTGCCGATAAGTCGGTACTAGCACCTGCAGCGCCGTTGGTGCCACGTGCACTGATACTGGTAAACGGCTTGCTTGTGTTGGGTCTGGGTTTGATGCCTGGTGGTTTGATCGCGTTGTGCTTGCAGGCAATGCGCGCAACGCTGTCGTTTTGAAGGCTACCGACCTTGCGTACGTATAGCGACAGACCGACATGAATCAAAATGCCGCGATTTGGCTGTTGCTTGTATTGGCCTTCGCGGCGGCCAACCTGCCTTTTTTAAACGAACGAGTCTTTGGTTTGTACGCACTCAAAGGCGCGAAGCCATTTCTGGTGCGCGTGATTGAATTGATCGTGCTGTACTTTTTGGTCGGTCTTGTGGGTATGACACTCGAGCGGATGATTGGCAATGCCTTCGCTCAAAAATGGGAGTTTTTTGCCACGACTTTCACCTTGTTTTTGGTGATGGCGTTTCCCGGATTCGTCGTACGTTATCTTCTGAAGCGTTGACTAGCTAACGCAGACGTTTACGTCTCAAGCTTCAAACCAATTCAACACGCCATCCAGTCCTGCGACATTGAGCGCGAATTTCGCTTGGGCGCGTACGACTGGCTTTGCACGGTAGGCGACAGAATAGCCGGCCAGGCCCAGCATCTTTAGGTCGTTTGCGCCATCGCCAATGGCAATGATTTGATCTGCCGTGGCGCCACAATCTTTTGCAAACGCACGCAGGGTATCCGCTTTACCCTGTGCATCCAGAATGCGTCCAACGACTTGCCCTGTTAGGAGGCCGTTTTCTGAGCCAAGTACATTGGCATGTGCTGCATCCAGCCCAATCCGTGCTTTGAGCTTTTCAGTAAAGAAAGTAAAGCCACCCGAAACCAGCAATACCTTTAAGCCGGCTTGCTTTGCAGTCGCTACTAACTGTTCGGCACCAGGGTTAAAGCGCAGTTTTTGGTCGTATACGGACTGCAAGACGTCTGAGGAGAGTCCCTTTAGAAACGCCACGCGACGTGTCAGACTTTCAGAGAAGTCCTTGATTTCACCGCGCATAGCAGCTTCGGTGATCGATGCGACTTGCTCTTTGACGCCGCCAAAGGCTGCAATCTCATCGATGCATTCAATGTTGATGAGTGTTGAGTCCATATCCATGGCCAGTACTTTACAGTCGCGTAGGCGGCTGCCTGCCGCAACATAAGCCGTATCGGCCAGGCTGCGCTCGCCCCACGTCAGGATTTCGGCTCGGGTATCAGCGCTGTCGTTCACGGCGAGCAGCCTTGCTGCAGTCGTGCCGATGCGTTGTACCCCAGAGGCCTCGGCGATCGCCGCAGCTTGCTCGATCAGATCTGAAGTTAGCGCTGGAGATTGAACGACGAGGTTGTATGTGGTCATGGCGAGATAGTGTTGAAGGTAAATAGGTCGTGTGGGTTAAACCAAAGAGCGCAATACCGTGCGTGTTGCTTCAAATCTAGCTTGCACGTCCGCGGCTTTGATTTCAACGCGTAACTTGTCTTGTCCAGCGAAACGAATATGCTTTTGTTTTTGTACCAGTTCGATTAGTCGAAGCGGATCGACGGTTGTATTTTGCTTGAAGTGCAGCAAAATTTGGGACTCGCTGGCATCGATCTTCTGAATCCCGAGTGGTAAACCGAGTAAACGCAGTTTATGGGTTGAGATCAAGGTGCGACCGGGCTCGGGTAATTTGCCAAAGCGGTCGATGAGTTCTTCCTGGATAGCGATCAAGCCGTCCTCGTCGGTGGCGTTTGACAGTCGCTTGTAAAGTGAGAGCCGCGCATGCACGTCAGCGCAATAATCCGAGGGCAGTAGTGCAGGTGCATGCAAGTTCACCTCACAGCCCGCGCTAAAGGGAGCATCCAGATCTGGCTCCACTCCGGCCTTGAGTGCCCTGACTGCCTCGTTGAGCATGTCGTTGTACATGGAGAAGCCAATCTCATGAATATTGCCGGACTGAGACTCGCCCAGTACCTCTCCTGTGCCGCGGATTTCTAGATCGTGCATCGCCAGGAAAAAGCCAGAGCCCAGCTCTTCCATCGCCTGAATCGCTTCCAGACGTTTTTTGGCGTTTTTGGTGATGGCGTCTTCACCAGGGGTCATGAGGTAGGCGTAAGCCTGGTGATGCGAGCGACCGACTCGGCCGCGTAATTGGTGCAGCTGAGCCAGACCAAATTTGTCTGCGCGGTGAATGATGATGGTGTTTGCGCTCGGCACATCAATGCCGGTTTCAATAATCGTTGTGCAGAGCAAGACGTTGAAACGCTTCTGGTAGAAGCCTTTCATGACTTGTTCAAGATCGCGCTCACCCATCTGTCCGTGCGCCACCACAATACGCGCCTCAGGCACGAGTTCTTCGAGGCGCGCGCGGCGATTATGGATGGTCTCAACTTCGTTGTGTAAGAAATACGCTTGGCCGCCGCGCTTGAGTTCGCGCAAGAGCGCCTCGCGCATCGTGCTGTTGTCTTCACGGCGCACAAAGGTTTTGATGGCAAGTCGCTTTTGTGGTGCCGTAGCAATCACAGAGAAGTCGCGGATGCCTTCAAGGGACATGCCCAGCGTACGGGGGATCGGTGTGGCGGTCAGTGTCAGTACATCGACCTCGGCGCGCAGGGCTTTGAGTGCCTCTTTCTGGCGCACGCCAAAGCGGTGTTCTTCATCGATGATGACAAGGCCGAGGCGTTTGAAGTTGACATCTTTCGACAGTATTTTGTGGGTGCCAATGACGATGTCGATTGTTCCGTCACGAATCCCATCAATTGCGCTGTTGATCTCTTTGGCCGAACGAAAGCGTGACAGCTCAACGACCTTGACGGGCCAATCCGCAAAGCGGTCGGCAAAGGTTTGTGCGTGCTGCTCGGCGAGCAGTGTTGTGGGGCATAACAGAGCCACTTGCTTACCATTGGCAATAGACAAGAACGCCGCGCGTAGCGCAACTTCGGTTTTGCCAAAGCCTACGTCACCACACACGAGGCGATCCATCGGTTTGCCGGAGGTCATGTCGGCGATCACACATTGGATCGCTGCGGCCTGATCCGCGGTCTCTTCA
>JBEDEU010000215.1:0-4309 GCA_041175585.1 Pseudomonadota bacterium
AGTACAAACACGCATACAGGTGTTGATCAATCAGGAGGATCGCAGCCGTCCCTTGTCAGATAGTCAGCTTGCAAAATTACTAGATCAAGATGGCATTACGATTGCTCGACGCACCGTTGCGAAGTATCGAGAATTGTTACGCATACCCACCGCTCCTCTGCGTAAGTCGCAAGCTGGGGCTGGCTGATACGCTGACTAAGACACGATGTTGTGTTTAACCGCCGATGACTTGCTCAGAACTCGGCGCGGGGCAGTCCGCAACTTTGCCCCAAGCGTTGTTAGGTGCACAGTGTTTGTTACGCGCATTTTGAATGCAACTTGGGCGTTGAAAAAAGCCTTGTTTTGCGCACTGCTCCAAATCTCTCTTGAGTGCTTGTTGCCAAGTAACAGGGTTTGTTGGCGATGATGGTTGCGGCTTGGCGCCAGGGCCGACACCAGGTAAGCCTAGATCTACTGTTGCAACATCTTTTGGCCCTGTTGGTAGGCCTCGCCCCGCTGCGCTCGCCTCATAGTCGCGACGCTCTGAGCTCTTTTCTTTGTCTTCATCGTCATCGTCGTCATCATCAGATTTTTTGCCACTGGAGTTGGCATCTTCATAGGAGGCGATAACGGCTTCAACTGTCCACTCGATCGGGCGCATCTCGCGTGGGACGCCTAGTGTGCCATCTATGCGTGGCTGGGGCGGCTGGGGAGCAACAGGCTTGCCGTCTGCATCAAGCACTTCAGACGCGCCTGATGAAGGCGCTGAGGCGATTGAAAGCGGCGCTTGCCCGACGAGCCAAGTTCCCAGCTGTATCCCGCCTTGCCAGGCGGCAACGCCAGCAACGAGCAGAATAAGTAAAAGGACGCGCCAGGACATAATGGATCTTTGAAAACCGAAACGTTAAACCTTGTCTGCGAACACTTGGCCACCATGTTCGCGCATTGCATGAAACCGGACTGCTGGATAACGCTCTTCTGCGACCCGCAACTGAGCGATGGACGAAACAAGAAAGGCTGGTGCTTCGACAACATCATAGGCGATATGGCCAGCGTTGGCATCTATGAATTTACGCAATTCCTTAGGGTCTTCCGCGGTGATCCATCGTGCCATGTTGTAGCGTGAAGGCATTAGTCTGGCCTCCGCCCCATATTCTGCCTGTAAGCGATGGGCAACCACCTCAAACTGTAGCTGACCGACCGCACCAAGTAGCAGCGCGCCGCCGGCAGCCATGGGACGAAACACCTGGATCGCACCTTCTTCACCAAGTTGTAGCAAGCCCGTACGTAGCTGTTTAGTGCGCAGGGGATCTTTGGTTTCGACAGCCTGAAAGAGTTCAGGTGCAAAGAAAGGCAGGCCCGTGAAATGGAGTGCCTCACCTTCAGTCAGCACATCACCAAGATGGAGGATCCCGTGGTTGGGGATACCAATGACGTCGCCGGCATAGGCCTCGTCAACCAGTTCGCGGCGCTGAGATAAGAACGACACGACGTTGTTAGGACGAATTTCCTTGTTATTGCGTGACACCTTCAGACGCATACCGCGCTCAAAGCGACCAGAACTCACGCGCACGAAGGCGACGCGATCTCGGTGTGCGGGATCCATGTTGGCTTGTACTTTGAACACCACGCCGGTGAACTTCGGCTCTTCGGGGTGAACGACGCGCTCAAGCGCTTGACGCGATCCTGGGGGCGGTGCCTGATCAACCAAGGCATCGAGAACCTCTTGCACGCCGAAATTGTTAATCGCCGAACCAAAGAAAACCGGCGTTTGCTTACCTGCCAAAAAGGCAGCACGATCAAACGTGGGTGCGGCAGCCTGAATTAATTCGATTTCGCCTTTTGCTTGTTCGAAGGCTGCACCAAATCGCGTAGCAATTTCTGGGTTGTCTAAACCGTCAATGAAATCATCACCGCTGTCGTTTCGGCGCTCTTGTCCGGCTCGAAACAAACGCATTCTGTCGCGCTGGATGTCAAACACGCCACCAAAGGCTTTTCCCATCCCAACGGGCCAGGAAAAAGGCACGGCGTCCATCCCGATGTGCTGTTCGATTTCGGAGAGCAATTCGAGGGGATCGCGAACTTCTCGGTCCATCTTGTTAATGAACGTAATGATCGGCGTATTGCGTGCGCGGCAAACTTGGAGCAGACGAATTGTTTGGGGCTCAACGCCGTTGGCCGCATCAATCACCATCAGTGCTGCATCCACCGCGGTCAGTACCCGGTACGTGTCTTCAGAGAAGTCTTGGTGCCCAGGGGTATCAAGCAAATTAATGACGCAGTCGCGATATTCCATCTGCATCACGGAGGATGCGACGGAGATTCCCCGCTGCTTCTCGATTTCCATCCAGTCAGAGGAAGCGTGCCGCGAAGCTTTGCGGGCTTTAACGCTACCGGCGATCTGAATGGCGCCTGCGAAAAGCAGGAGCTTTTCGGTAAGCGTCGTTTTACCCGCGTCGGGGTGAGAGATGATGGCGAACGTTCTGCGTCGCGCGACTTCTGCTTGAATACTCATGGTGGCGGATTTTACAGGCTGAGCGAGTCAGCCTGTATGCGTGCATTTACTTGTTGAAAAGAGCCGGACGGCGTGGACGATTGGCTGAGGTAGGAGCCCCAGACCCAGTGCGTACAGGCGCGCCTGTACTGCGCCCTGACCCAGCCTCTGAGCGACTATTTGCATGTGGGGCGCGACCCGTGCTTGATCCTTCTCGGCGAGGTTGGCCTGGGCTTTGGCCGGGTCGTCCGGAGCTGGCTCCGGCTGATCCGCCTGGGCGTGCCGAGCGTTGTGGTGGGCGACGAGGGGCGTCACGTCGACCTGCCGCGCGCGCATCGTCGTCGGCACCATGAGACGAGGCGGGTGAGGCCGTCCATCCGGTGGGCGCAGGCAACTGAGGGATTTGCTTCTTAATCAAGCGTTCGATTGCCTTGAGGTATTTGATCTCACTTGAATCGACGAGGGAGACGGCCGAGCCGGCTGCGCCTGCACGACCTGTACGACCAATACGGTGTACGTAGTCTTCAGGGATATTGGGTAGTTCAAAGTTAACGACCTGAGGTAACTGATCGATATCGAGTCCGCGAGCGGCGATGTCAGTCGCAACCAGCACAGCAACCTTACCCTTTTTAAAATCGTCTAAGGCGCGTGTGCGTGCGGCTTGGCTTTTATTGCCGTGGATCGCGGAGGCGGAGAGTCCGTCTTTCACAAGCTTCTCTGCAAGTCGGTTTGCACCATGTTTGGTACGGGTGAATACAAGAACTTGATGCCAACCACTTTCACGAATAATGTGGCTCAGGATATCGCGCTTATGCGCCTGATCGACGATATGAACAGTTTGATCGACACGCTCCGCGGTCGTGTTGCGCGCGGCGACGGATACTTCGCTCGCGTTATGCAACACACCCTTCGAAAGTTCGCGAATCTCGTCAGAAAACGTGGC
Organism: Pseudomonadota bacterium; assembly: GCA_041175585.1. Taxonomy (GTDB): domain Bacteria; phylum Pseudomonadota; class Gammaproteobacteria; order Burkholderiales; family Burkholderiaceae_B; genus Zwartia. The sequence continues at coordinate 3,417 of JBEDEU010000215.1, forward strand.
GGAAAACAAAAGGTTTTGACGCTGACGCGGCAGCATTGCCAGAATCTTGCGGATATCGCGAATAAAGCCCATGTCGAGCATGCGATCGGCTTCGTCGAGTACAAGAATTTCAACACCAGACAAATCGACGGTGCGCTGTTGGCAGTGATCAAGCAGACGACCAGGTGTTGCCACCAGAATATCGATCGGCTTACGGAGTGCTGAGATCTGTGGGTTAATGTTGACGCCACCGAAGATCACCATGGAGGAGATCTTGGTGTGCACGCCGTAGGTCTTCACAGACTCTTCAACCTGAGCCGTTAGCTCACGGGTTGGCGTCAGGATCAACACACGGGGCCGACCGGGCTTGCGCAATTCGATTGGTTTGGCCAATAGCATGTGCAAGATAGGTAACGTGAAACCGGCTGTTTTGCCGGTTCCGGTTTGTGCTGCAGCCAACAGGTCTCCACCCGCGAGTACACGCGGAATGGCCTGGGCTTGAATAGGGGTGGGCGCGGTGTAGCCAGCATCAGCAATGGCGCGCAAAAGGGAATCAGCCAACCCGAGGTCAGCAAAGGTAGTCATAGTAGACAAGAGAACAGCTCCATCGTCATGCCGGCCCACAAGTAAATGTGGACTCCAATCGGGGCAGACGAACAGGGAGTAAAAACGCCTTGGAGGCGAGCGCCCACAGAGTTGGGGCTTAGCGAGGCACGAGGACTGGAACGTTGTGCCGTGGCGTCATTGTACGCCAGTTTGCGCTTATTACCTACTCTTCTTTTGCAAGCGGGACAAGGAAATCCTGGCTGATACCAACAGCGACGTTGTTGATGCGACTTAAAAATTCTGTGAGATAAGCGTGAAGGCTGAAAGACAAAATTTCTTCAATGGATGCATTTCGCAAATCGGAGGAA
>JBEDEU010000216.1:0-4283 GCA_041175585.1 Pseudomonadota bacterium
ACCTCGAGAAGTTGATTGCCGTTGCCCAGATGGTCGAAAAAATGATGGGTCGTCAGTTGCCTGGCCAGATGATGAAGGCAGGTCCGCGCTTAAAACTAATGTCTATCGATTCTGTGCGCCGCGCAGTAGGCTAGATCATTACAGTCGGGAAAAAGAGCAGAATATTGCCGTCCCGATCACTGAAGGTTCTTGAAGGAGACAACATGTTTTTAGAGAAATGCGTTCCCGCCTGGGCGCTCGCACTCGGGCTTGTAGCAACAGGTCCAGCCCTCGCTCAAGGCGTTGCATTCCCAACGCAACCGATTCGCTTGGTCGTGGGCTTTCCTGCCGGTGGTGCTTCTGATGTCGCGGCGCGCGCTATCGCGAGCCAGATGACAACGCAGCTTGGTCAGCAAGTCATTGTTGAAAATAAGCCAGGTGCGGCGAGCAATATCGGCGCTGAGTTTGTCGCAAAATCGAAACCTGATGGTTACACCTTGTTATTGGGAACCATCTCGACATCGATCAACGGTAGCCTGTATAAGAATCTGAACTACAACCCCAGTACTGATTTTGTAGCGGTATCGCAGATTGCGTCGACCGCGTTCTTGCTTGTCTCCAATCCTAATTCGCCATACAAAACGGTTGCAGACATCATTGCTGCGGCAAAGAAGGCACAAGGTACTTCACAGTTGCCTGATTACGCGACGGCCGGTAACGGGAGCGGTTCGCATTTGTTTACTGAACTCTTCGCTTCGATGGCCGGCATCAAGCTCAACCATATTCCGTACCGCGGAGCAGCACCTGCGGTGGCAGACGTGATGGGCGGGCAAGTACCGATTACGTTCGACAACATCCTGACAACACTTGCACAAACCAAGTCAGGCAAGCTGCATGCGATTGCAGTGAGCACCAAGACGCGTTCAAGCGTAGCGCCTGAGATCCCAACGATTGCTGAGTCGGGTGTACCGGGCTACGACGCCACGGCATGGTTTGGCATTTTTGCGCCTAAGGGTACTCCTACACCGATTGTGAACAAGCTGGCCGAATCGATTCAGGCTGCTGTGCGCACTCCGGCTGTCACCGAAGTATTGCTCAAGTCCGGTGCCGAGCCTGTGGGTTCAACGCCCGCTGAGTTTGATGCGTTCTATAAAGCCGAGGTCGCCAAGTGGGCGCAGGTTGTCAAGAACGCCAACGTCAAGATCGACTAAGCACATCATGAAAATCTGGCATCAAAGTTTTACGGTGTTGGGGGATTTGGGCCCTTATCAACAGGCGCTCAAAGCCCACTTCGCGCGCGTAGCGCGACCTGACACACAAATCGACATGCATGGCATGGCACCGGGTACGTACTCTTCTAACTACCCCGGTTCTGATATCCGTCACGCTGCGCTGTTTCATCTGCATGGCATGCAGTTCATGCAAGCGGCAGTGTTGGCGCAAGAGCAGGGGTACGACGCGTATTCGATTAGTACGCTGCCCGATCCGGCCTTGCGCGAGATCCGCGCGCTCGTGGATATTCCGGTGGTGGGCTATGGCGAGTCGGCCATGTTCACGGCCTGCTTGCTTGGTCGCAAGTTTGGCGTCTTGGTGTTTATCGAAGACTTTAACGAGCTTCTCGCACAAAACGCAGAAAGCTATGGTTTGTCGTCCCGCTTTGCGGGCGCCGCACCAGTGGGCTTCACGTTTAACGATGTCTTGAAGGGTTTCGAAGACCCGACCGAGATGATTGAGAAATTCAAGGTTGCCGCTCGTAAGCTCATTGCGCAAGGTGCGGATGTCATTATCCCGGGTGAGGCACCGATGAACGTGCTGTTGGCCCGTAACGGTGTGACTGAAGTTGACGGCGTAACAATCATGGATTCGTTGGGCACATGGGTCAAGCATGCTGAAATGATGGTGGACTTGCGTCGCTTATGCGGCACCAAGCCGAGCCGCAAGGGCTACTACCATCGTTTGCCTGAGCTTGAGCGTGTCAAAGAGATCTTCACGTTCTACGGAATTGATAAGCGCACACCTGGTGTTTGAAGGCACTGGTGCGGGAGGAAACATGGAACAACAGTTTGACGTTGTCGTCGCAGGGTGTGGCGTAGCGGGCTTATCAGCCGCTGTCACAGCCGCCGAGCGTGGCTTAAAGGTGGCCGTGCTCGAACGTTCATCGCGCGAAGATCGTGGTGGACAAAGCCGTTACACCGAAGCGTATCTGCGCATGAAGGCGCTGGATCAGGTGACCGATGACTTTGAGGACTACCTCGCCTCAAACGTGGGCTTGTATGTTGAACCTGATCTGATGGCTGAGATGGCAACGGGTCGTGAGAACTGGTCGCACGCGACGCGCACATTGGCCTTGCCTGACACGGAAGTGATTGGCAACTTCGCGGACAAAGTCCCACCGACTATCAAGTGGTTGCAGAGCCTCGGTGTGAAGTTTGATTTTCTGCCGACGCAGTTTCTGACTAAGACACAGCCGCGTTTGTTGCCCGTGGGTGGTGGCGCAGCCTTGGTCGATGCCTTGGCTGCACAAGCAGAAAAACTTGGCGTGACATTTTTTTATCATACGACGGCGCGCCGTCTGATTCTGGATGATGACGCACGCGTCTCTGGCCTCGTTGCCCATCAGCAAGGCGCACGCACAATCCGCTTCAAGGGTAGTGTGGTGTTAGCCTGCGGGGGTTTTGAAGGCAACCCTGCGCTGCAATCCAAATATATCGGACCCCGCTCGGTCTATTTGCGGCCGATTTGCAAGGGCGCGTATTTCAATCGTGGCGAAGGGATCGAGATGGCGCTTGAGATTGGTGCTGCGCCTTCTGGTGATTTTGGGAGTTATCACGCCGAGCCGATTGATCCGCGCTCGGGTGTGTCAGAGCCCTCAGTCTTTATTTTTCCGTACGGTATTCTGGTCAACAAGTCCGGCAAGCGCTTTGTGAACGAAGCGCCCGGTACGGTAGATGCTTGGTACGAGCGGATCACACGCAGAATCTATGAGCAAGACGAAGGTATCTCCTACGTCATTCTGGATCAGCGCATCAAAGATATTCCTAACTATCGTCTGGCGATTCGAAGTGATCAGCCTGCCATCGAGGCAGATTCAATCGAGGCGCTTGCAGTCAAGCTGGGTATTGATCCAGACACGCTGGAGCAAACACTCGATGACTACAACGCGGCGTGCCCCGCTGTCGTGAATCACTATGATCCGCTTAAGTTGGATGGTGTAGCCACGACTGGTCTGCAACCGCCTAAAAGTAATTGGTCGTTGCCGATTGATCGCGGTCCGTTCATGGCGTACCCAATCATCTCCGCAAACGTTTTTACCTTTGGTGGACTGAAGGTGAATCCAAATGGTCAGGTACTGGATACCGATGGTTATCCCATGCCAAATTTATATGCGGCCGGCGAAGTGATCGGCATGTATTACACCAACTATGCTGGGGCGACCTCGGTGTTGAAAGGGCTCGTGTTCGGGCGACTCGCTGCGCAGAATATCGCTGAACAGCGCACGTAATTAGTTTTGTCGGAGGCATCGATGTACGCAGCACAATTTTTGTCAGGCCGTATCGCGCTCGTCACAGGGGGCGCAGGTGGCATTGGCAGTGCAGTGTCTGAGGCGTTGGCCTCGTATGGTTGCCAAGTGGTTGCTGCAGACTTGCCAACACGATTAGGTGCGATGGATACTGGCGGCGGCATTGAGCATGTTGCATTGGACGTCACCGATGCACGCGATGTGCAGCAGTGTGTTGAAGGAGTCGTCAAGCGCCATGGGCGGTTGGATATTCTGGTCAATGTGGCGGGAGTAGTCTCAACAGGCAGCGCGCAAGCCTTGGCTGAAGCCGAGTGGGACCGAGTCATCGATATCAATCTGAAAGGCACGTTTTTGTGTTGCCAGGCAGTGATGCCGGTGATGAAGCAACAGCAACACGGACGGATTATCAATTTTGGTTCTGTTTTGGGCAAAAACGGTGGTAACCCACGCCCCTGGATTGATCCCAAAGAACAGGAGCGTGCCGGCAATGTCGCTTATGGCGTCTCTAAAGCGGGTGTGCACATCATGACGTCCTATCTGGCGCGCGAGTTAGCAGCCAGTGGTGTGACGGTTAATGCGGTGGCGCCTGGGCCGATTGCGTCGGCGATGACGACAAGTTTCCCCCAAGTCTTGCGCGATTTGATTCCAGTAGGACGCATGGGGAGGGCCGCGGAAGTCGCGTCGGCGGTTTTATTCCTCGCCTCACCTGAATCGGCTTTCATTACAGGCGAGGTGTTGGATGTAAACGGCGGGTTATGGTCAGATTGATATGTAAGTGTGTAGC
>JBEDEU010000217.1:0-4225 GCA_041175585.1 Pseudomonadota bacterium
CCAGCGAATATCGCGGGTGTTGCACCTCCTTCAAAACTGATCGATCGACAAAGACAGCTGGAGCGCTTGGTGTCTTCAATGCAAGCACAACGAGTTGATGCCGATGTTTTAAAGGTGCAATGGCAGCAGCCTCTTAAGAATGCGCTCGCACTCACTGCATCGTCACCCGATGTGAAGTTGATTCCTGATCGTATTCATCCGAACGCGTTAGGGCATGCATTGATGGCCGTCGAGTTTTTAAAGCAAACCGGCGCAAATGTTACCGCCGCCGCCATACAAAGCAATGTCACCGAGAATGGCGTGGATTCACAGTTCTTTCCTGCGGGAGCAGGTGAGCGCAAGATCATGAAAGTTCAAACGGCCTTGGGACGAGGTAAGAGTGTGTCCGTGGACGTTGGCATGGCTTTGCCGCCTGTTCCGTTCGTGCTGAGCGAATCTCAAATTAAGTTGGTTGCTAGCCCCGAGCTTGATGCATTACGGTCACTCGTGTGGCGCGTGAGCGGCTTGGACGGTCCGGCACGATACAACGTCGCGGTAGACGGGTTGTCGATCGGTCGCTTCACTGGCGATGAACTCGCACGCGGGGTTGACGTCATGCGCAATGCCGATACCCGGCCGTCTCTTAGCCCACAGGCCCGTAAAGATCTTGAGGCATGCTCGCTAAAGACTGGATACACCTTTGTTAACGATTATGAATGTCTTTATGACATGATAGTAAAGCGCGATTTACTGCAAGCCGCTACGCGCACAGATAGGGTCCGCGACTTACCTGACTTCGGCGCGGTTGGGCAGAGTTCGTACTTAACATTCATGCAAACGTGGATGGATTCGACTAACGCTGCGATTGACGCGCGTGCTGCTCTAATACGTAAAACGCCACACGTACTTTCACTGACTCGCGCACAGTAGAGAGTAGGGCAGACTGTCCCTAGGATCGCTGTCCGCTCGGGATCGGCAGCAGTACGATCGTTCCAGGCTTGATGCGTACGCCCCAACGCAGTTGATTAATTTGACGTACGCGAGCGGCGTCGACTTGCCACATGCGCGCGAGATTCTCTGGTGTCTCAGAGGTCTCCACTGTAATCGAGGTGTACTCTGAGAGCGCCTCCTTTCTAATATTCAAGTTTGCGCGAAATTTTTTCGCTTGCTCGATTGGTAGAAGGATAGTCGGGTTGGCTCCCGCCACGACGACCGGTCTGTTCAGCCCAGGATTCAGATTGATGAAGTCGGTCAGCGTCATGTCTGCTAACTCTGCGATAACTTTTACATCCATGGTCTGGGTGACGGGGATAACATCAAAATAAGGTGCATCCGGGATATCTGGTAGCGTGATTTTGTAGGCCTCGGGTCGCGCAATAATGTCCCGAATTGCAAACAGCTTTGGAACAAAAATTTGGGTTTCTCGCGGCATCGTCAAGTTATCGTACGTATTTGAAACTTTACGTTTTGCATTGTTTCCAAGCGCACGCGACACATTACCTGGCCCCCAGTTATAGGCTGCTAATGCAAGGTTCCAGTCTCCAAACTGTTTGTATAGCTCTTGTAGTAGGTCTAGTGCTGCTTGTGTTGAACGTATGATGTCTCGGCGCTCGTCCTTGAACTCATCGCGCACGAGGTTCAAATGTTTCGCTGCAACCGGCATGAGACCCCAAAGACCTGCTGGGTTTAATACATTCAGCGTTCTGGGCGAATAGCTACTCTCAATGATCGGTAAGAATGCGAGCTCGACCGGCATATTGCGGCGCTTGAGCTCCTGTACGATGAAGTACAAATACGGCTTTGCATTGGATAATACGGCTTGAAAGTGATTGACCCCTGACGCATAGACACTAGTTTGCTGTGCCACAAGCGGCGTTTTAATCGAAGGCAATTGATAGTGCTGGGTAATGCTTGGCCAGATCGATACCACGGGAACACTGTCGGTTTGACCCGTATGATCGTGTTCCATCAACCCCAGAAACGCAGGCCAGTCGTTTACAGAACAGCTAGTGAGCAATCCTGTTGCGAGTGCTGCTGTACAAAGGATTCTGCCTAAACGTCGGTTGCTGCGCATAACGATGATCGCCTCTAACCTTGGTCAAGTGGCAAAGCGAAACGCCATTAAGGTGCGTCTGCCGCTAAAATGTATGCATTCTAGCCAATCACACTCTAGTATGCACACAGTCGAGCGCTCCGTCCTGGTTCCGCACAGTGCCAGTCAGATGTTTAACTTAGTGGCAGACGTCCCTAAATATCCGGATTTCATGCCCTGGTGCGGTGGAGCCTCTATCGATAATGAGGATTCTACTGGTATGCAGGCCTCGATTACGATTGCAATCGCAGGGCTTAAGCATACCTTTACGACAAGAAACAAACACGTCGTCCCAGAGCGTATTGAGCTCTCCTTGGTCAAAGGCCCATTTTCAGCGCTAGAAGGCGAGTGGCAGTTTGTACCGCTCGCTGAAGATGCCTGCAAAGTGCTGTTCACGCTGCGTTACGAGTTTTCCAGTCGGGCCCTAGAGCTGGTCGTCGGCCCAGTCTTCAATCGCATCGCAACGAGTTTTATCGACTCTTTTACGCAACGCGCAACGCAATGTTACGGGGAAGGACTTTGATGCAGATCCGCGTGTGTCACGCATCTGCGCACTCCGTAACCGAGATTACGCTCGCGCTCAGGCCGGGCGCAACTGTTCAGGATGCATTGACCCAAGCGCGTACGCATGCCGGCTTTGGTATGCTCGCCGATGAGGCTGTCGCTGTTGGTGTTTTTGGTAAAAGACTCGATCTGTCCGCGGCACTTTATGATGGGGATCGCGTCGAGCTATATCGAGCGCTTGTCGTTGAGCCTAAGACGGCTAGACGCCGGCGTGCAGCCCACCGGCAGAAGGTGCGCCAGACGAAAAATAAAGTGCCGATTGCAGATCGGACCGTATAAACCAAATTGCGTTGTCGGGAGGTCGGATGGATATTGAACTAAACCCAGAGCAACAAGCGTTCGCGCAGCTAGCGCGTGAGTTTGCACAAGGGGAACTTGCACCGCATGCCGCGCGATGGGATCAGGAGTGCATCTTTCCGGTTGAGGCCTTTAAGCGTGCAGGGAGTCTTGGTCTCTGTGGCTTGTATGCCCCAAGTGAAATGGGCGGACTTGGGCTGTCCCGTCTCGATGCTTCAATCGTATTTGAAGAGTTAGCAGCCGTTGATCCGTCTACAACTGCGTTCCTGACCATACACAACATGGTTGCCTGGATGGTCGGCACGTGGGGATCACCCTCAATGCTTGAGCAATGGGGCGAACAACTCGCAACGGGTGAAGCGTTAGCCTCGTATTGTCTGACTGAGCCAAGTGCTGGCTCGGACGCTGCATCACTTAAGACGTCTGCGCGTCTGCATGGTGATCGCTATGTGCTTAACGGCGCGAAGGCATTTATTTCAGGGGCGGGTGAGACCCAGTTGCTGGTTGTGATGGCACGCACCGGTTCAGCTGGGGCCGGTGGAATCTCTGCGTTTGCTGTACCAGCAGACTTGCCAGGCATAAGTTACGGACGTAAGGAATCAAAGATGGGCTGGAATAGCCAGTCCACGCGGGCGGTTACTTTTGAAGACGTTGAGGTTCCCGCACAGTGTTTACTTGCGAATGAAGGCGAGGGCTTTAAACTCGCCATGAAGGCTTTAGTGGGTGGGCGCATCAATATTGCAACGTGCTCTGTTGGCGCCGCGCAAGGTGCGATGGATTTTGCTCGTGACTACATGCGGGACAGAAAGCAATTCAACAAAGATTTGACGCAGTTTCAAGCTCTGCAATTTAAGTATGCAGATATGGCGACACAAGTCGTTGCAGCAAGACAGATGGTGCGGCTAGCGGCCTGCAAGTTGGACAGCGACTCGCCAGATGCGACCGTTTACAGCGCGATGGCTAAACGTTTTGCAACGGATGCCGGATTTGCTGTCTGTCTAGATGCGCAACAGTTAATGGGTGGCTACGGCTATCTCAAGGATTATCCACTTGAGCGGTTGGTGCGTGATACTCGCGTGCATCAAATTCTTGAAGGTACTAACGAAATCATGCGTGTCATCATCGCGCAGCAGCTCTTAGAGAAAGGATTGAATCTGGAATGAACCCGCTTGATGAGAGTCCCGTGATCTTTTCAACCATTCCCTGTAAACAAGGAATGGTTGTGGGTGTAGCAACGCTCAATGCACCCAAAACTCTGAATGGGTTGACACTCGACATGACGCGTTTGTTGGC
>JBEDEU010000218.1:0-4211 GCA_041175585.1 Pseudomonadota bacterium
CTCTGTGGCATCGCCTGAACGAAACGCAAGTGTTGAGCAGTCGCGCTCGATCCGAAGCCCCTCGGCGAGGGTTGTCTGCATACCGCGCAGGACCGCTTGTTTCGCCATGTCTAATGCAATCAGTCCATGCTTGAGATAGGGCTTCAAAAATTCGCGCCCGACTGTGGCAGGGTCATTTGATTCAACAACGCGTGTAACGAGCCCGATACGTTCTGCTTCGAGAGCGTCGACTGTACGGGCAGACAGGATCATGTCGAGTGCACGATCTTGTCCAATCAGACGGGGCAAGCGTTGGGTACCGCCGTATCCGGGGATGAGGCCGAGTTTGAGCTCTGGGAGCCCCATTTTTGCACCCGGTGTTGCAACTCTGAAGGTGCACGACAGAGCAAGCTCAAGTCCACCGCCGAAAGCGTACCCGTGGATGACTGCGACAGATGGGACCCGCAAAGCGGCTAATCGATCAAAAACGCTTTGACCAAAACGCGCACCTTCGTGTTCTTCGGTCAGTGTTCGCCCCATCAACTCGGTGATGTCAGCGCCGGCACAAAAAGACTTTTCTCCCTCACCGGTAATGAAGACGCCGCGAACTTGACCGGCGTCGATACCGTCTTCAATTTGTTTTAAAGCGACGTCGAGTTGACCAAGAATCTCAAAGCTCAAAGCGTTGAGGGCTTTGGGTCGGTTCAGGTGAAGATGCGCGAGGTGATCGGCGATGTTAAGTTCGATGGCCATTGGGACTCCTAGTTGCTACTGGCTGATTCAGGATTCTTCCAGCGCACGGGGGTGGGTTGGATGTCGCCGCGCTTCGCCATCTCGACGAGTTCACGTTTGAGAATTTTCCCGCTCGCTGTCAGTGGGAAGGCAGGCATCACGATGAAAAATTCAGGCATGTCGTACTTGGATAGGCCTACCCCATACAGATGCTGGAGAACTTCATGGGGATCAAGCTCTGCTTGCGTTCTTGTTAAGACGGCAAGGCACACACGTTCACCTAACCGATCATCTGCGATAGGGAATGCCGCTGCCTTTGCGATATTGGCGTGCCGATGTGCAAGATCCTCGATGCGGGCCGGATGAATGTTGTGTCCGCCGCGAATAATCAGGTCTTTTTTCCGTCCAACGATTTGCAGGCAACCGTGTTCGTCGAGTACACCGAGGTCGCCACTCATAAACCAGCCCGAGCGATTGAAGGAACGCTCTGTAGCGGTCTGATCATCAAAGTAGCCCAGTGTTAATACACCACCTTTGCCGCCGATCTCACCGACTTCGCCGATGGGAACTTCGTTGTCAGGATTCTCTGCGTCAAAAATACGAACTTCATAACCAAGACCGGAACGGCCGCACGTCGCGACAATCGTGTTGGTCGGATCGGTTGGTAAGGTGTACTGGTGAGAACCGTTCTCGGTCATCCCGTACACATTCTGCGGCGTAATGCCAATACGCAGAAATTGTTCAGCGACTTCACGAGGGATTGGAGAGCCCGCCATATAAAAAGATTTTACGTGCCCGAGCTTTGATAACCCGCGCTTGCGAAACTCTTCAAGAATATCCATCGCATGGGTCGGTACACCCATCACGTAGGTTGCTTGGCTATCAATGATCCATTCGATGGCCGGCGTGCCGGATGCGTAGTTATGGATAGCGAGTTGCATACCAGCGCTCAGCCATTGCTCAGCAGCGACCGTCCCGATGTGATGACTGAGAGGACTTAGTGTCAATAAGATCGTGTCGTTGTTGTGGTGCCAATCTTTCACCATGCTGCGACCATTCGCCAGCAACGTGTTGTCGCTGTGCATCACACCTTTCGGCAGACCTGTGGTTCCAGAGGTAAAAGCCAGATAGAGGATTTTGTCTGGATTTTCAATCGGTGCAGGTTGCGTGCCAAGATCGGTTGCTTGCTTTGGGTAAGGTAATGTTCCTGCAATTACTTCGGCAGGTTGATTGAAGCTCGCGCCGGATATGAAGGTGGCACGCAGGGATCTTACGTCAGCTAATTTCTCGAAAATTGGATGCTTGGTGGCATCTGAGCCATAGCCCGGAGTCGTAAAGAACGCTTTACAGTCAACCCGTTTGAGTAGTGTGATGATCTCATCAGCCGTATAGCTTTGGTGCAGCGAAGGACAACACACATAGCCGTTACGCGAACACGCCAACAAAATCATGACGCTCTCGACTCGGCTGGGCAACCAAATTGCTACACGGTCCCCCGCCTTGAGTCCGGCGTTGTGTAGCGTCGCGGCCAGGGCTTCGACAGAGTTAAATACGTCGATCCATGCGAGTGTTGTGAAGTTATCTCGCAAGGCTATTGCATTTGGCCTTTGCGCCGTGTGTTTGGCTAGCAGCCCGTACATGGTGTCGTGTTGCCACGCCCCGCTCGCATAGTGCTCGCGGGTTTTTTCTGGATCATGCAAAGTCAGCATCATGATCGGATGATTCCTTTAATTACGCATCAGCCGTTATTGACCAAACTTCGATGCATCCGGCTTGCGGCGCTCAGCAAAAGAGGCAGCCATTTCGTCATGCTCTTCTGTGTCCAGGTACCCACGCAAAAGCAAATCGTGTGCCATGCGTGAAAGGCCACCGACACCGCCGTGCCGCGCGTTGAATGCCGCTTTGATCGATGCGAGTGCGAAAGCACCTCGGTCTGCGATTTCCAGTGCCCATTTACGTGTTTCGGCGCGTAATTCGGCAGCCGGTACGACCCGGTTGATCAAGCCCATATCGACAGCTTGTTGCGGCGAGATCTTGGGATTCGAGTACCACATTTCTTTGGCCCGTTTTTTGCCAATCAAGTCTTCGAGGTACCAAGTGCCATACCCTGCATCAAAGCTGCCAACCATGGGCCCGACTTGACGGAACATTGCGTTGTCCGCTGCGATTGTTACGTCACACACCATTTGCAGCACGTTACCGCCGCCGACTGCATAGCCGTTAACTGAGGCGATCACTGGTTTTTGTAAGCGATCAATGCTTTCATACATTTCGAGCGTCGGTAGCACGCCAGCATAGAGCTGCGTGTCTTCCATGCCGTCCTTACGGCCGCCTAGGCAAAAGAAACGATCGCCTGCACCGGTCAAGACGATAACGCGGGTGCGGGTTTCTCTTCGGATTTCATTGATGCAGTCACGAATTTCATGACACATCTTTTCGGTGAACATATTGCCGTCTTGAGGACGATTTAAGGTGATAGTTCCGATCGGACCATCTTCTTCATAAATAATTTCGTCGAATTTCATTTTGGTCTCCTGCGAATAAATTTTGGATTGTTTGTTTAATTAAGACTGTATCTGATTTAGAGTTGAATGCTGGCTCCGCCAATGCCGTCAAACTGTGCAATGACAAGATCTCCGTTTTGCGCTGCAGGCATCCCGCACCAACTACCTGTGGTGACCACAGATCCTCCTGGCAGTGTCTGATTGCCGGCCGTTGCGTGTCGTACCCAGAAGGGAATCACCCAACGTGGATCTTGTAGAGAATGGGTTCCAATAAACTCGAGCGGCGCATGGTTGCCGATCTTGACTGTGCAGCGTTGCTTAGACCAGTCGCGATAAATTTCGCGTTCGCTGTAGGGAAGCCAGTTGCCTAGGACTAGCGCACCGTGAGACTGCATGTCTGCTAGTTTCAGCAAGGGCGAAGCTTTGTCATTCTGTTCCCAACGTGAATCGACCACTTCAATCGACACGGTGAGCGCATCGATTAGCTGATGGCCTTCTTCCTGAGTCATCGTTGCCGCTTCTTGGGGTGTGACGCTGCGGTTGGTTTTGAAGGCTATTTCAATCTCGATCAGTCGAATATTGAAGGCGTGTTCGCCCGCGATGGCAGGGCTCGACCAAATGCCGCTCTCGAGCAGTGCGGTATTGGCAATCTCGCTTTGCCTGGACGGTCCGCCTGATTTCCAGTAGCGAGCGGGCGTACGTTGGTTTGGCGCAAGTGCCTGCAATACTTGCTCTTGCACCGCTTGTGCATCTTGCGCGCTTTGCAGCTCGTTTAGCAAAGGTGTCGGGTCGGAGGGGGTCTTGTTCGCCCGAGCTGCAAGCAATGCTTGCGAGACTGCTGCAATATGCGGATTTGTCATGAAAATTCACTCTATAGTCGGGAATCAAGGATAATCCAGATCTCTCTTTGCCGGCACCCCGGCGCGTCCACAATCTAAGAATTCCTATGGCTCTGCGTGCAACGATTTACAAGGCTGAACTCAATGTGGCGGATTC
>JBEDEU010000219.1:0-4201 GCA_041175585.1 Pseudomonadota bacterium
TTCAAGAACCTTCAGTGACCGGAACGGCAATATTCTGCTCTTTTTCCCGACTGTAATGATCTAGCCTACTGCGCGGCGCACAGAATCGATAGACATTAGTTTTAAGCGCGGACCTGCCTTCATCATCTGGCCAGGCAACTGACGGCCCATCATTTTTTCGACCATCTGGGCAACGGCAATCAACTTCTCGAGGTCGATGCCGGTGTCGTAACCGCACTCATGCAACAAGTACACCAAGTCTTCGGTACAGATGTTGCCCGTTGCACCTGGCGCAAACGGACAGCCACCCAAGCCGGCGATAGACGATTCATATTCCGTCACGCCGAGCTTCAAGCCATTCATGACGTTGGCCAAACCCACGCCGCGCGTATTGTGAAAGTGCAGCGCGAGCTGCATATCAGGAAACTTGTTGCGCACCGCATCAACCGTACGTGTCACGACAGGAGGCGTTGCCATGCCTGTTGTGTCACCAAAACCGATACGACGTACGCCATAGGAATGGTAGGCTCCGACGATCTTCAAAATATTTTCAATTGGCACATCGCCTTCGAACGGGCAACCGAAGGCCGTGGCCAAACCACCGTGCAATTTGATGCCCCATTGCTCGGCAATCGGCACAACTTGCGCGAAGTCGGCAATGGCCTCGTCAATCGTCTTGTTCAGGTTTGTCTTGCAATGGCTTTCGCTCGCCGAGATAAAACCCACCATGACATCGGCCTTAGCGGCGGCGGCACGCTCTGCACCACGCGCGTTCGGCACGAGCACCGCGATTTCGGTGCCTGGCTTGCGATTTACTTGTGCCAATACATCGGCGGCATCAGCAAGTTGCGGCAAGGCGCGGGGGGACACGAACGACGTCGCTTCGACGCTCGATATACCTGCATCAATCAATGCATCGATGACAGCAACCTTGTCTGCGGTTGGGATGAACTCGCGCTCGGCCTGAAACCCGTCACGGGTACCGACCTCAGTAATCTTTACAAACGTTTTGCTCATGTTTCGTCTCTCTTAAGTTCAGAAATACTTTTTCAGAATTATTTTTATTCAAATGATTTTACGCTTAGATAACTCCGCAATCGCCTCTGGCGTTAAGCCAATTTCTTGCAGGACAGCGGCATTATCCGCACCGAGGTCAGGCGGTGGGCGATGTATCACGCAGGGCTCATCGCTAAACTTGATCGGAAAGCCCAGCACATCCATCGCACCGTGCTTAGGATGCTCGATCGTCAGGCGCATCTGCTGGTGCCGGGTCTGCGGATCTTCAAACACCTCGCCTAAATTCAGGACCCGACCACACGGCACGCCCGCCTCATTTAAACGGGCGATCCAGTGCGCAATCGGTTTTTGTTTGATCTTGGCGTTCAACTCGGCGTTAATCAAGGCGCGGTTCTCGAACCGTAGCGCGTTGGTTTTAAACTCGGCGCGGTCGCGCAGGTGTCCAAGCTCAAGCGCATCAATCAGCTTTAGATAAAAGGTATCGTTGCTCGGTGCAATCGCGACTTGCCCATCGGCTGCTTCAAACAAACCGTAGGGCGAAGCCAGTGCATGATCATTGCCGGTACGCAACGGCAACTTGCCTGTCGCAAAATAGTTGGCGGCTAAAAATGCCAGCATGCTTGTCATGCTGTCTGTTAACGCCGTGGTGACTTCCTCCCCCTGCCCTGTGCGCGCACGGCGCACCAGCGCCGCAAGAATACCCATCGCGGCGTACGAGCCCGCTACCAGATCCGAGATCGGAGGAGCTGCCCGCATAGGCGGTTGGTCTGCTGCGCCATTGACGCTCATGAAGCCGCTCATGGCCTGCGCCACAAAATCAAACGACGGACGATCTGCATAGGGACCATCGAGCCCAAAGCCCGTCACGTTACAGCTGATCAAGTCTGGTTTGATTTGTGCAAGCGCTTCGCGACCAAAGCCCATCTTGTCCATGATGCCCGGGCGGTAGTTATTGACCACCACATCGGCTGTGGCCAGCAACTTGCGCAAAATATCTTTGCCTTCGCTTGAACGCAGATCGAGCGTGATCGAACGTTTGTTGCGATTAAACGATGCGAAATAGAACGAGTAGCCGTTCGGTGCTTCACCTTGCTTGCGCACCGGGTCACCCTCGTCTGGGTCTTCGATCTTGATGACCTCGGCACCCATATCAGCCAGAAACATCGTGCAGAAGGGACCAGACAAAATACGGGTCAAGTCAACGACACGAATTCCTTGAAGCTGCATGGCGGCGGTGAAACCTGTTTAAGCTAGAGAACCTGGGCAACACCCGCGGCATGTGCTTGCTCATCTGCATGATAGGACGAACGCACCATGGCACCCACCGCTGCATGCTGAAAGCCCATGGCATACGCTTCACGCTCAAACATCTTGAACGTATCGGGATGCACGTAGCGCAATACGGGCAAGTGATGCTCCGACGGTTGCAGATACTGTCCAATCGTCAACATCTCAACATCGTGTGCACGCATGTCACGCATCACCTGCAGGATTTCTTCGTCGGTCTCACCGAGGCCCAGCATCAAGCCGGATTTCGTTGGCGTACCAGGATGACGCTTCTTGAACTCTTGCAAGAGTTTGAGCGAGTGCAGGTAATCAGAACCAGGGCGCGCTTGTTTGTACAAGCGTGGCACCGTCTCCATGTTGTGATTCATTACGTCGGGGGGGCCACCATCCAGGATCTCGAGAGCGCGATCCAAACGACCACGGAAGTCAGGGACTAACACTTCGATTTTGGTGGTTGGGGACAACTCACGAACCTTCTGAATGCATTCCACAAAATGGCCTGCACCACCGTCGCGCAAATCATCGCGATCCACAGAGGTGATCACCACGTAGGTGAGCTTCAGTGCTGCAATGGTACGCGCTAGGTTGACAGGCTCGTTCACGTCGAGCGGATCAGGGCGACCATGGCCCACATCACAAAACGGGCAGCGACGCGTGCACTTGTCACCCATGATCATGAAGGTGGCCGTACCCTTACCAAAGCACTCGCCAATGTTGGGGCACGAGGCTTCTTCGCACACGGTGTGCAAGTTGTGCTCGCGCAAGATACGTTTGATGTCGTAGAAACGCGAACCAGCTGGTGCGGCTTTGACACGAATCCACTCTGGTTTCTTTAAGCGCTCGGCTGCCACGACCTTGATCGGGATGCGAGATGTTTTAGCCTGAGACTTTTGCTTTTGCGTCGCATCGTAGGGCGCAGCAGTGGGCTCAGTGGAGGCAGAAGGTGGAGTGGTTGTCGACATAAATTGCCTGGGCGCTTCGCCGCTAAACGTTGCGCCGCCAAGAGTAAAGGGATAACCCTATTCTACCCGTTGGAGAGCCTCAAGCCACATTGGCCGGCGATTTGTGTGGCTAATGCTTGCGCGACATCATCCCACTGCGCACGCGCCCCCATGTCGACCATGTTGACCGTCTGCAATCCCGCATATCCGCAGGGGTTAATGCCCTCAAAAGGCTTCAAATCCATATCGACGTTCAAGGCGACCCCATGATAGGTGCAGCCATTGCGCACTTTGATGCCCAGCGCGGCAATTTTGGCGAGCGTATTGCCGATCGGGACGTACACGCCAGGTGCGCCGTCTTTGCGGCAAGCATGCTCAACACCGAAACCAGCCAGAGTCAGGATCACAGACTCTTCGATCTCGTTGACCATCTGCTTGATATAGTGCCCCGAGCGCTTGAGGTCGGCCAGAATATAGACCATCACTTGACCGGGGCCGTGATAGGTCACTTGCCCACCGCGATCGGTTTGGATGACAGGAATATTGCCAGGGTTGAGCAAGTGTTCAGGCTTGCTTGCCTGGCCCAGTGTGTAAACAGGTGTGTGTTCGACCAGCCAGAGTTCGTCAGGGGTGTCGGGTGTGCGCGCTTGTGTGAAATCCTGCATGGCGCGCCAGACAGGCTCATAGTCGGACGGGCGCGGCCACACCCGCGACACTACAACACCACCGAGACCAGCGGGTGTCCGTGCAGTGCGCGATACAAATTATCAAGCTGTTCGCGCGAGGTCGCGTTGATGGTGAAGGTCAACCCCATATAGTTGCCGGCCTTGCTGGGGCGCATTTCAACGGTAGCTGGATCAAAGGCAGGATCGTATTCACGCACCAAGTCAGATAACACCTGAGCAAGCTCAGGTGTTTGCTTTCCCATCACCTTGATGGGAAAAGCACACGGGTACTTGATCAACGACTCTTGTTCA
>JBEDEU010000220.1:0-4180 GCA_041175585.1 Pseudomonadota bacterium
GCATAGAAGCGTCACAAGACATACTGGTTCCGCACCCTTGTGTGGAGCGAGTCGCACGATTCTTAGAGCTTGGAAAAGGCCTGTTTGATGCGGCCCCCACGCCACGTGCGAAGTGGCTTGCGGATGTAGCGCGCTGGACGTGGCGCGTTAAGCTACTCACGATGTTTGAAACAGAAATGCTGACGCGCTTGCGCGAAACGGCTGAAGCTGAAGCAATTCGCGTGTTTGCCGCCAACCTGAAAGACCTGTTGCTGGCTGCGCCAGCCGGCCCGAAAGCCGTGCTTGGGCTCGACCCTGGCATTCGTACGGGCGTGAAAGTTGCCGCAATCGATCACACCGGCAAACTGGTTGAGACAACCACCATATACCCCTTTGAGCCGCGGCGCGATCGCGTGGGCTCACTCACGACACTTGCCACGATCGCACGTCGTCACAAGATTGAACTGGTCGCCATCGGCAATGGCACCGCTTCACGGGAAACTGAAAAATTAGTGGCGGATTTAATGGCCGCGCAACCCGATTTAAAGCTCACACGCGTAGTGGTGTCGGAAGCAGGTGCCTCGGTCTATTCTGCGTCAGAGTTAGCCGCACTTGAATTTCCCGATCTGGACGTGAGCTTGCGTGGCGCTGCCTCGATTGCACGTCGTCTGCAAGACCCTCTTGCGGAGCTCGTAAAAATCGAACCGAAAGCGATTGGAGTCGGCCAATACCAGCACGACCTCAACCAGCGCGAGTTAGCACGTTCTCTGGATGCAGTTGTTGAGGACTGCGTCAACGCGGTCGGTGTCGACGTAAACACTGCCTCGGCAGCGCTCTTGACGCGCGTGTCTGGGCTCAACAGCACCTTGGCGAAAAACATCGTCTCGTATCGTGATGCCAAAGGTGTGTTTCCAAACCGTAGCGCACTCAAAGAAGTCCCGCGCTTTGGTGAGAAAGCCTTTGAACAAGCGGCAGGATTTTTACGGATTCCAAACGGCGACAATCCGTTAGATGCCTCTTCTGTGCATCCCGAAGCGTATCCAGTCGTCGAACGCATTTTGAAAAAAATCGCTGCCGACATGAAGGAAGTGATTGGCAACCGCGAGAAGCTCAAAGGCCTTTCACCTTCGGAATTCACCGATGAACGTTTCGGTGTACCGACCGTACGGGATATTTTGCTTGAACTCGAAAAACCTGGCCGCGACCCACGCCCCGAGTTCAAAACAGCGACCTTTAAAGAAGGTGTTGAAACACTCAACGACTTGTTGCCTGGCATGCTGCTTGAGGGCGTTGTCACAAACGTCGCAAACTTTGGCGCGTTTGTGGATATCGGGGTGCATCAAGACGGCTTGGTGCACATCTCGGCCCTGGCAGAAAAGTTTGTGTCCGATCCGCGCGATGTGGTGCGTGTTGGCCAGACGGTGAAAGTGCGCGTGCAGGAAGTCGACATTCCGCGCAAGCGTATTGCACTCACGATGCGTTTGAATGATGAGACCCCACCCGCACGCAGCGCTGGTGGAGCCCCTGCTTCAAACAGTCGTTCTGGTGGGGGCCAATCGGCTGGCAAGCAAAACAAAGGGGCTGCACCAGAGCCGCTTGGTCAAGGTGCGATGGCTGCAGCGTTTGCTAAGTTGAAGCGCTGAAAGACGGCAAGCTGTTAGACGAAATTGAGGTGTGACCAAGCGGGATTCGGAAAGAAAACTTGACGCCACCGGTGTCAAGGTTTTCGAATTTAATCGAACCCGCATGGATCTCGATGATATGCTGACTCAACCATAAGCCGATACCTGTGCCATCCGATTTTGTTGTAGCAAACAAACCAAATACTTTATGCGCCACGCTTGGATGTATACCTGTAGCGTTATCAGAAACAGAAAAAACCCAAGAGCCACCTTCGATCTGACTCGTGACGTTTACCTTTAAATCCTTGCGGCCCGTTGCGGCGCAAGCATCCAACGCATTTGCCAATAAATTTGAAACTACGCGCCGGATCAAGCTATCGTCCAAAATTGCTGTAGCACCGGTGCGCGCAACGCATTCGAATTCAATCCCACTTTGTTTAATGCGACTTGCATAGAGCGTCACAACCGACTCAACCAATGGGTCTAGGTCGCATCGCGTTCGGTCGTCCGTCCGTTTGACAAATAATTTCTTCAGGCTCAGGATTAACTTGGCAGCCTCTTGATTTGCACTCGTGAGCCGGTTAAGTGTCCTGACAATCTTATCGGGACTTTCGTTTGCTAACGCGTAAGACCTTGCAGACTCTGCGTCAAGCTGGATTCTGGCTAAAAACTGGTTCAACTCGTGCGATACCCCCCCGGCTAATGCCCCCGTATGCACCAAAGCATCCGCATCCATGAGGTTACGTATCAGCATTTCTTTTTCGATCAGCAGTGCCTCAATACGGGACCTGTCGTCAGCCGCATGCAAGGCACCTGTAGAGTGATTTTGTAGCCAGAAATATAGTAGTCCGATATCGATACAAAAAAAGAGTGACACTCTGATGCTGCGTAACCATGTGTCAAAATTATTAATTAAGTTAGCGTCGAGAAAATTCACATTGCGCAGGACGTAAAAAAATATAACTAAACCGACACAATTTATAAAAAAAATGACTATGGACAACACGTATACCAATCGCCACATGAACATCTCAGACTGCTTTCGTGCTCTATGGAAAGTAAAAATAATTAAGCCCGAACAACAGAGATAAAAAGTTGTCGCGATAAAGTAATAGTTACGGCTGTCCGGGCTCTGATCCAATAAGCGCGTAGGTAAAATAGATAAGAGCAGAATTACAAAAAAAACAATTAAAGCGCGCCACCAGATGACACTATTGCCGAATAACGATCTGATCAATAACACTCTAAAAAAAACACTGATACCAATTATCACGTTGCACAGAACAAAAGGTATCGATCTAGTTGCCTGTATACGGCCAGCCGGATGTCTCAAATCAACAAGATCAACAGCCAAGATGCCTCCCCTCGTCAGGTAACCAAGAGCGGTAAAAATTAAACAAAGCAGAAAAATGTAAAACGATGCGTTTCGATGATTTGGCGAAGTCGATATCACCAGTACGAAAATCATGGAAAATGCAGCGGTCGTGAACAACACGTGTAGCGGGATGAGGTAATCATTCATATCTGAACAACACTCATATTCAACTCCATGCCATCAGTAATATGATCACGAGAAATTACAGTTAGCCAGTAGATCACGGAGATGTATCTGAATCTGCCGCAGAACGGCTCTGAGCAGACTCACTCAATGCGATGAGCTCAGACAATGAACGCAAGCGTAACTTGTACATCATCTCGGATTTGTACTCTTTAACCGTTGAGAGTGCGACGCGCAACTCAGCAGCCAGCTCAGCATTACCAAAGCCTCTCGCCATGAGGCTGAAGACCTCGCGCTCTCTAGGTGAGAGGACCTTCAGTTTTTGTTCAAACTCTTTTTGCTTAATGGAATCGCGCATCAACTGCGCATCCAGCTCGAGCGCCTTCGCGACGGAGGCCAAGAGACTTTCGCGACTAAAAGGCTTGAGTAGAAAATCTAGCGCGCCATTTGACATAGCCTTGATCGCTTCTGCGACACTACTCTCACCACTAATAAAAATAATGGGCATCTTTCTACCCTGACTCAGGAGTTCCTCTTGAAGCTCCACACCGGACATCCCTGGCATGCGCACATCTGTCACGAGCACTGCAGGGGCAACGTGTATGAATTCCTGCAAGAATTCCTGAGGGCTCGCGTAGGCCTGAACTCTGTAGCCAACGAAGCGCAATACTTCACAAATACTGGTACGTAGCTCTTGATTATCTTCCACAAGAAATACACATCCAGCATTCGGCGTACGGCTAAGAGATTGATCCGTGGAACCTGGCATACAGATTTCCCAGTTAAGGTCACTTACCTACTGTCGAACGCAAGATCCACTTCATCTCGCAAGGTTCGAGTTTGCCAAAGTATGTGCCTTAAACATACCCGTCATTCGCAGGGGGGCAGCACTAACTCAACTTAAGCTTCGTGAGCAATGGAAGCATGCGCAACTCTAAGCAGCGCGACAAGCCCGTCACGTTGCGCGGACGAATCCGACTCGATCCCTGCCGCCAGCGCTTGGCCATCGAGGATAATCGAAAACCCAAGCACTCCCTCAAGCCTGATGCAGCTATTCACATCAGCAAGTTGAAATTGACGC
>JBEDEU010000221.1:0-4168 GCA_041175585.1 Pseudomonadota bacterium
AGCAACCTGTTTGCGCTCGCAACAGGCGTGCCGCCCGTATTCAGAAGCATGAAGCAGCCGGTGCCATAGGTGTTCTTTGCCATCCCGGCAGAGAAACAGGCCTGACCAAAGGTTGCTGCTTGTTGGTCGCCAATCATGGCAGTAATCGGGATGGCGCGACCAAAGAGCGAAGGGTCCGTTTCACCGAAGTGTCCACCGCTTGGATGCACGTCGGGGAGCAGCGCCCGCGGGATATTGAACAGCTTGAGCAGCTCATCATCCCATCGCAGCGTGTGCAAGTTAAACAGCAAGGTACGAGAGGCATTGCTTGGGTCGGTCGCATGGACCTTGCCGGCTGTGAGCTTCCAAAGCAGCCAAGTGTCGATCGTCCCAAAGGCTAAATCACCGCGTTCGGCCTGCGCACGCGCTCCCGGTGTGTTGTCCAGGAGCCAGGCCAATTTGGTGGCGGAAAAATAGGCATCCAGTACTAGCCCTGTTTTTTCTTGCAGTAGTTGTGAATGACCTTGGATTCGCATCTTGTCGCAGGTATCGGCAGTGCGGCGATCCTGCCAAACAATTGCGTTGGCGACGGGCTCACCCGTTCGACGATTCCACAAGACGGTAGTTTCGCGCTGATTAGTGATGGCGATCGCGGCGATCTGGTTGAGGATCGTGGAGGTGTCACCCTGCCCAAGTACCTGTTCAATGACTTGGCGCTGGGTGTTCCAAATGTCGTTGGCGTCATGCTCCACCCAAGCAGGGTGCGGGAAAATCTGGCGAAATTCTTTTTGAGCGGTCTTTACGCTGCGCCCTTGGGCGTCAAACAATATCGCCCGCGAACTGGTTGTGCCTTGGTCGAGAGCCAGAATGTATTGCATAGTCGGTTGGGCCTAAAACGTAAAAGAGGCATGGGGAGCGTTGTACAGGGCAGACCCTAATTCAAACTTGGGCCAGTAAGTGTTACAAACACGTGTCAAAAACATGAATAAAACCGTCATTATTTGAAGTTACAGTTTAGACAGTACCCTCAAATTTAACGTTCGACAATGCGTGGCTGAGTCCGCAATCCTAGGAGATCGTATGAAACTGAAACTTGCCGCGGCGACAGCCGCCTTAACGTTTAGCGCGCTGACAGCACTGCCTGTCCAGGCCCAAACGGAGATTCAATGGTGGCACGCAATGAGCGGTGCACTGGGTGAGTGGGTTAACGACCTCGCCAAAGATTTCAACGGAAGCCAGAAAGACTACAAGGTCGTCCCAGTCTTCAAAGGCACCTACGACGAAGCAATGACTGCCGCTGTCGCGGCCTTCCGTGCTGGCAACGCACCGCATATTCTTCAGGTGTTTGAGGTCGGTACTGCAACGATGATGGCCAGCAAGGGCGCCATCGTGCCTGTCGCCGATGTGATGAGTAAGGCTGGCGTGAAGTTTGATCCAGCGGCCTATGTGCCTGCGGTTGCGGGCTATTACACCGCCCCGAACGGTCAAATGTTGAGTTTCCCCTTCAACAGTTCGACAACTGTGCTCTGGTACAACAAAGACGCATTCAAGGCCGCAGGCTTGGATCCTGAGAAGCCACCGGTCACCTGGCCTGAAGTCGTCGAAGCAGCTAAAAAGCTCAAGGCCTCTGGTCACAAGTGCCCTTACACAACGAGCTGGGTGAGCTGGACGCAGCTCGAGAGCTTTAGTGCTTGGCACAACACCGAGTTCGCCACGCAAGGTAACGGCATGAAAGGTACCAATGCGCGTTTGAAGGTGAATGAGCCTTTGCAGGTACGCCACATACAGAACTTGTCAGATATGGCGAAAGATGGCTTGTTCGTATATAAGGGTCGCGCCAATGCGGCCGATCCAGTTTTCGTATCGGGTGAGTGCGCCATGACGACTGGCTCTTCGGCGCTTTACGGTAACTTGAAGCGTAACGCCAAGTTTGCATTTGGTACGTCGACTTTGCCGTATTACGCGGACGTGAAGGGTGCTCCACAAAACACGGTCATTGGTGGCGCGAGCCTCTGGGTAATGGCTGGACGCAAGCCTGATGAATACAAAGGGGTTGCCCAGTTCTTTGAATTCTTGTCCCGTCCAGAGGAAGCTGCAAAGAGCCATCAGCGCACTGGCTACCTGCCGCTGACGATTGCTTCGTTTGAGCTGACAGAGAAATCAGGTTTCTACAAACAGAATCCGGGTACGGATGTTTCGGTTACGCAGATGATTCGTAAGACAACCGACAATTCCAGAGGGATTCGTCTTGGTAATCATGTGCAGATTCGTACGATTATCGATGAAGAACTCGAGCAGGTCTGGGCTGGAAAGAAAGCCGCGAAGGACGCTTTAGACTCAATCGTGAAGCGCGGTAACGAATTGCTCGAACGTTTTGAGAAGGCGAACAGTCGCTAAAACGACGACAAAGCGCGATGGGTGTTGAAAGATACCCATCGCGTCTTCTCTAGAAGCTGATGGAAAAGAAAGTTCGCTTTAAATCCGTGTGGTTGCCGTGGCTGCTTATTGCTCCACAAATGGCGATCGTCCTGATTTTCTTCTTTTGGCCGGCTGGCCAAGCCTTGTATCAAAGTGTTCTCGAAGAGGATGCTTTTGGTATGTCACGCCAATTCGTCGGCTGGCAGAACTTTTCCAGGCTCTTTAACGATCCTTTATATCTTGAGTCGTTTCAAACGACCGCAATATTTTCACTGCTGGTGGCTGTTGTTGGGCTGAGCCTCGCTCTATTGCTAGCGGTTATGGCCGATCGTGTCTTGCGTGCAGCCAACATCTACAAAACCTTGCTTATCTGGCCATATGCAGTCGCTCCTGCTGTGGCCGGTGTTTTGTGGGTATTTATTTTTGCGTCTCCCATGGGTGTGGTGGCTTATGCATTACATTGGTTTGGGGTAGATTGGAATCACATGCTCGATGGTCGCGATGCAATGACCTTGATTGTTGTCGCCGCCGTGTGGAAGCAGATTTCCTATAACTTTTTATTTTTTCTGGCCGGTTTGCAGTCGATTCCCCGCTCATTGATTGAAGCCGCTGCAATCGATGGCGCGACTCCCTGGCATCGTTTTAGGACAATCGTCTTCCCCTTGTTGTCACCCACGACCTTTTTCTTGTTGGTCATCAACGTCGTGTATGCCTTCTTTGATACCTTTGCGATCATCGATGCAACGACGCACGGCGGTCCGGGCAAGTCGACAGCTATTCTCGTATACAAGGTTTACTACGATGGTTTCAAAGCGATGGACATGGGAAGCTCGGCTGCCCAGTCTGTGATTTTGATGGCGATTGTGGTGTGTCTAACAATTGTGCAATTCCGCTTTATCGAGCGTAAGGTGCAGTACTGATGAGTATGATCGAACGCCGACCCGGTCTGACGGTTCTATCGCATCTCGTGTTGATACTCGGTGTGCTGATTGTGGCATTCCCTGTGTATGTCACGATTGTTGCATCGACGCAGACAACAGCTCAGATCATGCAGAACACGCCGATGTCGCTGCTACCAGGCGATCACGCGGTGGAGACTTACCGCTTGGCACTCTTCGGCGGCGAAACTGAAGCGGGTGGTCGCATCAACCCGGCTTGGCCGATGATGTGGGTGAGTCTGGTCACCGCACTCCTTATCAGTTTCGGAAAAATTGCAATCTCGATTTTGTCGGCTTTTGCGATCGTGTATTTTCGGTTCCCATTGCGTGGGCTGATTTTTTGGATGATCTTCATCACGCTGATGTTGCCGGTCGAGGTGCGTATCGGTCCAACATACGGTGTGGTTGCAAGTCTCGGCATGCTTAACTCCTATGCGGGACTGACAATTCCTTTGATTGCATCCGCGACCGCGACCTTTTTGTTCCGTCAGTTCTTTTTGACTGTGCCAGATGAGTTGGTCGAGGCAGCTCGCATGGATGGCGCAGGGCCTATGCGGTTTTTTTGGGACATTCTCCTGCCGCTATCGCGCACGAGTATTGCGGCATTGTTTGTCATCCAGTTTATCTATGGATGGAATCAATATCTCTGGCCGTTGTTGGTGACCACGAAAGAAGACATGTATCCAGTCGTGCTGGGTATCCGGCGTTTGATCTCGGGGGATGCTTACACTGAGTGGAATGTGGTGATGGCAACAGCGATGTTGGCCATGTTGCCTCCCGCTCTTGTGGTGATCTTGATGCAGAAGTGGTTTGTGAAGGGCTTGGTAGATTCC
>JBEDEU010000222.1:0-4145 GCA_041175585.1 Pseudomonadota bacterium
CTTTTGGCCATTGATGCGACGCAACGATTGTCACGCTCTGATCCTGAAGTGTGGGCTGTACTGACGCAGCAGTTTGAACGCACAATTTTGCAGTCGTCGCTCGAGGTGTGCCGCGGGCGGCGAGTTGAAGCGGCAGCGCGGCTAGGTATGGGTAGAAACACAATTACTCGTAAATTGCGTGAGCTCGGTATGGATGCGGGCGGAGCAGACACAGTGCTTCAATCGGATTAAACTATTGTTTTTGGTTAATCAATAGTAAAAACCGGAGATTGAACATGTCCAAACAAATCATTCACACAGACAAGGCGCCTGCAGCGGTTGGACCGTATTCCCAAGCAGTGCAAGCGCCCGCGGGCAAGATGGTTTTCTTGTCAGGGCAGATTGGTTTGGTTCCCGCAACGGGCGACATGGTGTCGGATAAGTTTGAAGATCAAGTCAAACAGGCTTTTTCAAATATGCAAGCGGTGATTGAGGCTGCGGGCGGCAAGCTTGAAAATATAGTGAAGCTCAACCTCTTTCTGACAGACTTAGGTCAATTTGGCATCGTCAACGCATTGATGGCCGAGCGTTTGCCACAACCCTATCCAGCCCGTTCAACGGTTGGCGTGTCGAGCCTGCCAAAGGGTGCGCAATTTGAGGTCGAAGCGATCATCGTTGTTTAAGTTGATATCGCCCTTGCTGTTGCGCTAACGTGAATGCTCGCCCCGCGCGCAAGCGCCCGAGTGCAAAGACACCAGCGATCAGCCTGGAGTCAAAATTCGCTCGTCTTGGACTCGTCAGTGCTGAAGACTTCGTACTGCATCTGCCGTTGCGTTACGAGGACGAGACTAAGATTGCGGCGATTGGATCAGTCCGGCCTGGAGTCATGGCGCAGATCGAGGGCGAGGTCGTACGCAGTGAAGTCGTGCTCAAGCCACGACGTCAACTGACCGCGGTGCTGCGCGACGAAACAGGCGAAATTCACCTTAGATGGCTGACGTTTTACCCAAGTCAACAATCACAAATGCAGCCAGGCAAGCGCTGGCGTGTGCGCGGGGAGGTCCGTGGCGTGCGTCATGGCGTTGAGATGGTTCACCCGAAAGTGAGCGTCGCTGGAGCGCCTCTGTCCGCTGCACTCACGCCTGTGTATCCCACGACGGACGGGCTGTCGCAGTCCAGCTTGCGTAAAGCGATTGGGACGGCCTTGGCAACCGTCGACCTACAGGACACTTTGTCTCCGAGCACGCGAAGTCAGTTAGGTTTAATGGAATTGCGTGACGCGTTGCGGACCATTCACGCACCACGTGCGGATCTTGATCCCACCAGTTTGCTTGAACACACACATCCCGCATGGACGCGTATTAAGTTTGATGAATTGTTAGCGCAACAGTTGTCATTGGCTGCGGCGCGAGATCAGAGACTTGTTAAACGAGCCCGACCGTTAGGTCCATTAGCGCCGCACAACGGGCAGTTATCGCTGTCGCAGCAGCTGCTGAACAGTCTACCGTTTGCTCTCACATCGGCGCAGATGCGTGTGTTGCAAGAAATTGAGTTCGATCTTGGGCGACCTTATCCCATGTATCGTTTACTCCAAGGGGATGTTGGCAGCGGCAAGACGATCGTTGCCGCGTTAGCAGCGCTGCGCGCGATAGCGCATGGCGTTCAAGTGGCATTGATGGCGCCGACTGAGCTTTTAGCCGAGCAGCATTTCAATAAGATGCAGTCCTGGTTTGATCCACTTGGGATACGTGTGTGTTGGCTTGCGGGTAGTATGCCTAGCAAGGCAAAGCGTGAGTCACTGGAGGCTATACGCTCTGGTCAGGCAAAGCTTGTTGTAGGTACACAGGCTCTGATTCAAGAGGGTGTAGATTTTGCATCGTTGGGGTTGGTGATTGTCGATGAGCAGCATCGCTTTGGTGTAGGCCAACGACTCTCTTTGTCACGCAAAGGAGAAGAGGGCACGCAATCTGAGAGACAAATCTTAGAGCCAGAACTCATTCCACACCAATTAACCATGAGCGCGACGCCAATTCCACGCACGCTTGCTATGACTTTTTATGCTGACCTTGAGGTGTCATCGATTGACGAGCTACCTCCTGGTCGCACGCCCATTGTGACAAAGTTATTTGCCTCTGATCGCCGCGGGGATATCATCGCCCATGTCGCACAGGCATGCGATGAAGGTCAACAGACGTATTGGGTCTGCCCTTTGATTGAGGAAAGTGAAGCGCTAGATTTACAAAATGCCGTTGATACCTACGCAGAGCTCGTCGACGCCTTGCACCCTCGGCGGGTTGGTTTGGTGCACGGTCGGCTAACACCCACCGAGAAAGCTGCAGTGATGCAAGCTTTTAGGGACGCGCTGCTAGACGTACTCGTCGCAACAACGGTGATCGAAGTCGGTGTTGATGTTCCCAACGCGTCTTTAATGATCATCGAACACGCTGAGCGTTTTGGTCTGGCTCAACTACATCAGTTAAGAGGGCGCGTTGGACGAGGCGCAAAACGTTCGGTATGTGTGTTGATGTATCAGACTCCACTTTCGATGCTCGCCCGGCAACGGTTACGCGCAATGTATGAAACGCAAGACGGTTTTGAAATAGCGCAGCGTGATCTTGATTTGCGTGGTCCTGGGGAGTTATTGGGTTCCCGGCAGTCTGGGCTCACCCTACTAAAATTTGCAGATCTTGCTCAGGATGGTGATTTAGTAGGGGTTGCGCGGGAACAGGCGAGCGCGTTGCGTGAATCGGACCCGCAGACAGTGCGCAAGCACTTAGATCGATGGATGCGTGGAAGAGAAGATTACCTGCGTAGTTAATGTATTTAAAGCTTAAATTAGCGGAGTCACCATGACCCTCACGGAGTTGAAGTACATCGTTGCGGTTTCCCGAGAGAAACACTTTGGGCGCGCGGCAGAGGCCTGTTTTGTTAGCCAGCCGACCTTGTCTGTGGCGATCAAGAAGCTTGAGGATGAATTAGGCGTCACTCTCTTTGAGCGCGGAGGAACTGAGATCGGTGTGACAGCGATTGGTATGCAAATTGTGTTGCAAGCACAAAAGGTCTTAGAAGAGAGTGCCAATATCAAGGAACTTGCTCGCCTGGGTCGCGATCCTCTTGCTGGCGTGTTGCGTGTAGGGGTCATTCATACGATCGGTCCTTATCTACTTCCGAAATTAGTGCCGACGCAGATCGAGCGTACTCCACAAATGCCTCTAATCCTTCAGGAGAACTTCACTGTTCGATTGTTAGAGCTTTTACGCCAAGGTGAGATTGATTGTGCAATCATGGCATTGCCGCTACCTGACTCTGGGTTAAGTGTTCTACCCCTTTACGATGAGGACTTCGTCGTCGTTATTCCGGCGCAACACCCGTGGGCAACCCGTAAATCAATTTCTGCTGAAGATTTGAAGCAGCAGAATATGTTGCTGCTGGGGAGCGGGCATTGCTTTCGGGATCAAGTGTTGGAAGTTTGTCCGGAGCTTTCACGGTTTGCTGCCACGAGCGAAGGTATCCAACGAACCTTTGAGGGTTCGTCGCTTGAAACCATACGCCACATGGTGGCTGCGGGGATCGGTATTACGGTGATTCCGGCGAGTGCGGTCACCGCGCTTGATCGAAGTAGCAAGCTGTTGAAGTACATCAAGTTTGATACGCCTGTCCCTAATCGTCGCGTTGTCCTAGCCTGGCGCAAGAGTTTTCCACGTACGGTTGCCATTGATGCGTTGGTGCAGGCGGTTTTCGCTTGTGAACTCGAGGGTGTGCAGATGCTTGAGTCGTCCGGAACAAGGGATGTCGCTCATCGTGTTTGAACGACTCGCACTGTATGCAAAGCTCGTACGGATCGATAAGCCAATCGGTACCTTGTTGTTGTTATGGCCAACGTTATGGGGGCTATTTATCGCAGCTGACGGGTTCCCAGAGCCTATCGTGCTGGGTATATTTGTTCTTGGTACATTTTTGATGCGCTCTGCTGGTTGCGCGATGAATGACTATTTCGACAGAGATGTTGACCGACACGTTGCGCGCACTGAAAATCGGGTCTTAACCTCCGGGTTGATTCAGCCTCGTGAAGCCTTGTATGTTGCGGCTGTTTTAGGACTGCTCAGTTTTGCACTGGTGTTGTGTTTAAACCGGCTGACGATTCTGTTGGCGTTTGTCGCGGCGAT
>JBEDEU010000223.1:0-4125 GCA_041175585.1 Pseudomonadota bacterium
TACGGTGCTCTTTTGTGACGACGCTTGCATGGCTGTAGGGAATTTCGACTGGCTTGCGCAAGCGGATGCGCAAGTCCTTCAAGCGTTGTTGCGCCCGATTGAAGGCCTCTGGTTCTGAGGGGTCTGCGTAGACCATGAGGTAGATGCGACCAGCCAGATTGTCGACAATGACGAGTTCGTCGGTTTGCAGCAACAAAATGTCGGGCGGGCCTTCGCCCATGCCGTCTGGATAGGGTTTGGCGGCTGGTCCCAGTTTCGGTTCGATGTGCCGCACTGTGTCGTAACCAAAGTATCCGGCTAAACCACCCGCAAATCTTGGCATGCCGGGACGCAAGGCCACCTTAAAGCGCGCCTGATATTCTGAGATAAAGCGCAGGGGGTCCCCTTCGTAGGTTTCAACAACTTTGTCATCACGTAAGACAGTCGTCGTTGTGCCGCGCGCCTGAATCACGTTACGCGCGGGCAAGCCAATAAAGGAATAGCGACCGAAACGCTCACCACCCACGACGGATTCGAGCAAGCAGGAATTTTTGCCGTTTTGCGGGCCGCTGTGCGCAAGCTTCAGGTAAATGCCCAAAGGCGTGTCGAGATCCGCGTAGGTCTCGGCGACCAGGGGGATGCGGTTATAGCCTTGTGCCGCAAGGGCTTTGAATTCAATTTCAGTCATCTGTTTAGGCGGTTCTCGCAGTTAGCAGACCCGGGGGTAAGCAATAAAAAAAGCCCGGCCATGGTTGGACGGGCTTGGTTCGTACTGTTGGCTGTTCGCTTATCGCTATTAAGCCGGACTTTGACGCACCGTCACCCGGAACACAAACGCCACCAGCGCCAGGAGGCGACAGGTACGGAAGTGGTGCGCAATGACAAGGACATCGTTAATCTCTGTTTACCGTGCAGCAACCCAAGTCGCCGCGTGTTCAATGGAATCTACTATAGCATCGACATCCAGCGAATGCACGCTCTTGCCCTCGTTGTACCCATAGGGCACCGCGAGGAAAGTGCAGCCTGCGGCACGGGCTGACAGGGCATCGTTCACGGAATCCCCTACGGCCACGGTTCGATCTGGTGAGCTTTTGAGTAATTTGCAAGCGTGCAGCATCGGGGCAGGGTGGGGTTTGCGCTCTGCCAGCGTGTCGCCGCAGACGATAGCCTGCATGTACTTGGCCAAGCCGGTGCGCTCAAGCAAAGGTACGGCAAATTCGGCATTCTTGTTGGTCACAACAGCCATGCGCAGGCCCATTGCCTGAAGGCGGTCCAGACCTGGGCGAACACCGTCAAAAATGATTGCTTGATCGCCGTTGATGCGGTGGTAGTTGGCTGTGTAGGACACTTTGGCTTGCTTGAAGAGCTCGTCCGAAGGGGCTTGGCCGCCCTGAACACTCGTCAACACGCGCCGAATCAGATTGTCTGAGCCCTTGCCAATGTAGGTGACGATTTCAGCTTGGGAAATCGCAGCAAACTTTAAATCGGCAAGCATGGCGTTTACCGCAACCGTAAAGTCCGGAATCGTATCCATCAGGGTGCCGTCCAGGTCGAGCAGCACGGCGTCAAAGGCCAAGGAGGAGGGGGTGTTCACGGAGGTCATTGATCAGCTAAGGCAATCTGGGCGCGCATGGCGTTGATAACGGTTCGGTAGTCGGGTTGCCCAAAAATTGCTGAGCCTGCGACGAAGGTGTCGGCACCCGCGGCGCGAATGTCCCGGATATTGTCGGCTTTGACCCCACCATCTACCTCGAGGGCGATGGCTTGCCCGCCAGCCTGAGTGTGTGCGTCGATCAGTTTGCGTGCAGCCCGTAGCTTTGTGAGCGTCTCTGGGATGAAACTTTGGCCGCCAAACCCTGGGTTCACTGACATGAGCAGAACGATATCGACCTTATGCATGACATGGGCTAGCCAGTCGAGAGGTGTGGCCGGATTGAATACTAAGCCCGCTTTGCAGCCCTGATCGCGGATCAATGCCAGGCTGCGGTCCACGTGGCGCGAGGCCTCGGGGTGAAACGTGATGACGTTGGCGCCGGCTTTGGCGAACATCGGAATCAGGCTATCGACCGGCTCAACCATCAGGTGTACGTCAATTGGTACGTCTACGTGGGGGCGAATTGCCTCACAAACCATAGGGCCAATTGTCAAATTGGGAACGTAATGGTTGTCCATCACGTCAAAATGGATCCAGTCAGCGCCTGCGGCGACAACATTTCTGACTTCTTCACCCAGTCGGGCGAAGTCCGCAGATAAAATACTGGGAGCGATGCGAGCTGTCGGCAAGGCGGTTGTTTCTGGCATGATGTGCGAACACCGAGTCGGAGTGGCTCTCATTATTGCAGTTTTCTCTGGATGTGCATGTGAAACCTTTTGAACTTTCGGTGGCGGTAGAGCCGCATTTTGTAGCGGATCAGTCGAATCCAGCCAAACAGCAGTTCGTCTTTGCTTACAAAGTCCGCATCACCAATACTGGCGAGCGCCCTGCGCAGGTCATTAGCCGCCACTGGATCATCACCGATGGCGATCAGGCGGAACAGGAAGTCCGCGGATTGGGTGTGGTGGGACAGCAACCGCTGCTCGGGCCAGGCGAAACGTTTGAGTACACGAGCGGTTGCCCGTTAAAGACCCCTGTGGGAACCATGCGCGGCAGTTATCACTGCGTGGGTGAGAACGGCGTGCCGTTTGAGGTCGATATCCCTGAGTTCGTGCTGGCTATGCCCCGCACTTTGCACTGAAGCCTGTCATGATCACCTCTCATCAAAATATGCGTCGCGTCTGGGTAAGCCTTTTCCTAGTATTGCTGGCCGGTTGTTCCACTGTGAGCGAGCAGCCTCAGCCAGCGGCACCCGTACCCGGGCCCGCAGTGACCCCCACTGTGCCCTCTGGCACGATCCCGGACAGTGCAGCCCGACAGCTGCAGGGCCGATTTGTTTCGGCAAACTGGTCAGAACTGCCCGGTTGGTCTGATGATGATTTACGAAATGTTTGGACAACGTTCCTGCGCAATTGCCAAGGCTTGATGCGCCCCACCTCAATAAATCTGGCGGGTCCGACACGAGCAACCCCGCGCGCCTGGCAGCCCGTCTGCGCTGCGGCAACCGATCGCGCGCGTGCTCCCGCGGCCAATGACACTGCTGCCGTGCGAAGATTTTTACAGACTTGGCTGAGCCCATGGCGACTGCAGGGTCCGGATGGTAAGCCCGCGAGCAACACGGTGACGGGTTATTACGAGCCCTTGGTGTTGGGTTCGCGGACCCAGACCGGAGCGTATCAATGGCCGCTCTATACCGTGCCGGCTGATTTGCTCACTATCGATTTAGGCCGTGTGTACCCCGAGCTAGCTGGCAAGCGTGTGCGTGGCAAGCTAGAGGGTAAGCGCGTGGTTCCCTACGATAGCCGCTCTGCGATCGAGGCGGGTCGTCGCCCACCGGCGATTGTGTACGTCAACGATCCCGTCGATAACTTCTTTTTGCAGGTCCAGGGCTCTGGGCGTGTGCAGTTGCCAGATGGCAAAACAATCCGTGTCGCATATGCAGACCATAATGGTCACCCATACGTTTCGATTGGCAAATGGTTAGCTGATAAAGGCGAAATGCCGATTGCGCAGACCTCTATGCAGAGCATACGTGCATGGGCGAAACGCAATCCCGGTCGCACACAAGAGATGTTGAACGCGAATCCGGCGATGGTGTTTTTTGCAGAAGAGCCCATCACCGATCCTGAGATTGGCCCTAAAGGTGCTTACGGTATTCCGTTGATGGCGCAGCGCTCAATCGCTGTCGATACAAATTTTGTACCGCTAGGTACACCTGTATTTTTGTCGACAACGATGCCATCCTCTAATACTGCACTGAATCGATTGGTTTTTGCACAAGATACTGGAACTGCGATTCGTGGCGCGGCACGGACCGATTTTTATTGGGGCTTTGGTGCGGCGGCGGGCGAACTCGCCGGCAGAATGAAGCAGACCGGACAGATGTGGGTGCTGTGGCCTAAGCAGGCCGGCGCACCCACTGCCCGATGAGCAACTGGGCATAACCGCATGAGCGCATCAATTGTCGTTTGTGGCAGTGGCATTGTGGGTTTGTCCACGGCGCTAGCGTTCGCTCGCAAGGGTGAGCCTGTCACACTCGTCGGACCACGGCC
>JBEDEU010000224.1:0-4114 GCA_041175585.1 Pseudomonadota bacterium
ATGCGGCAGGAATGATCACTCTTGAGGCGCATAAGGGCCGGCTCGGCTTGGCAGCAGACCTTGTCTATTCAAAAATTTCTGCCCAAGACTCAGCGATTCGCGGAGCGATCGATCTGGGTAGTAAAACCACGGTTGAACAAGGAATTTATACTATTGGCGCGACTTATACCTTGCACAATAGTCCTACAGCATACGTAGACGCACTCGCTGGTGTTCGCGTGCTAGACCTACGCACATCCACGGCGGTCAACGTCCAAGGAACGCCACTCGGGCTAACGAAGTCCAAATCGACCACAATTACAGACCCAATCATCGGTCTGAAAGGCCGTGTACAGCTGGGTAGCAGCGACTACTTTGTTCCTTTTTATATCGACGTGGGCGGTGGCAGCAGCAACACCGAAGTGACCAGCCAGCAAATGATTGGCGTAGGTCGTGCGTTCTCTTGGGGCGATACAACCCTTGGCGTCAAGAACCTTTACTACAAACAAAAATCGAACAATGTCACGACAGATCAAAGCCTATACGGCGTGACAGTTGGTGTGACGTTTAAGTTCTAAGAAGATTCACCACACGCTCGGTGCCGCACTAGGCATCGAGCGGCTGTACAACGAGCTCGAAGGTAACAAGCACTGGGTTTTGTCCTCTTGCCAGCACACCTTCAGAGACGGTTCCCTTGTAGTCCACCATTGTTATTTCTATCCGAGCATTCGGTCGACCGGTGGAATCAGCTCGTATCTCTCCCGCGCGAATTAGCAATTCCGTCACAAATGGTTCGACGGTCCGTCCATCGTCAAATACTGCACCAACGGTGCTACCGACTCCACCTTGTATCACCGCTGAGCTGATTCCCTTCTCAGCACAGAAGGTCTCAAGCGCATAACAGACATCAATGTTTGGTGAAAGCCGAACAATATACGATGACGAAGTCTTAACTGACGTCTGTGCGTGGGATATCGCGTAATGATTTGGTGTAATCCTGGGCACAAACAATGAAAAATTCGTTTCTGCATCCGGTGTCACAACAAACTCAGCACCATGCACTGCACTGCCAGTGGCGCTAATTTCACGGATAACCTGAACCTGGTCAGGGAGCAAGTGGCCGCAATGGCGTCTTCCGTCCGGCTCACGCCAGACTGCGTGACAGTGCAGCCAGGGCTTCCCATCGCGTACGCCGTAGGTCACGCTAGCCGTTTCAAGCGAAACCTGCCCTTGGACCCTAAAGGTCTCACTAAAGTAAACCGCATGATCACTAGTCTTGGACAGCGCCGGCATGCAATAGGCGAAACAATCAAAGGCCCCCCCGCTTAGCTTCATCGCGGCGCTAGATACCCCTAAGCGTCTCATTGCGATTGCCATCGAGTCGATCAGACTGTGACCAGGTTCAAGAGTCGTCTCAAACAATTGCCCCTGACAGATCGCGCTGTGTATGCGCTCTTGTGCAGGTGTGCCGGGATGATCAATGCGTCGCATAGGGATAGGCATGTGCGGAAATCTGTGGAATTGCGATAATAGGAAATAATCACAAAAAACTTGTTAGATAGTACCCAGAAAGTCTACGGATGCGAAGCCGCCTTGGCACGTATTGTTTACCAGGATGCAATCATGGAATTTTCTCTTTCCCCCCGACAGCTTGAATTGCAAGCACGGACCCGCGCCTTCATCGCGGACGTCATTATCCCAATGGAGCGCGATCCAAGGGCGACAGCGCATGGCCCGACAGAGGAGCTACGCAATGAGCTTGTCTCCCATGCTCGGGCTGCAGGACTGCTCACACCGCACGCTTCAATTGAACTGGGTGGTTTAGGGCTGACGCACGCCGAGAAAGCAGTCGTTTTTGAAGAGGCCGGATACTCCACACTCGGTCCAACCGCAATGAATATCCATGCCCCCGACGAGGGAAATATTCACTTAATGGAGGTTGTGGCCACACCTGAGCAAAAAGAACGCTGGCTACGCCCGCAGGTCCAAGGTCATATCCGCTCTTGCTTTGCGATGACCGAGCCTAGCCCTGGAGCTGGCGCAGATCCATCGATGATGCAAACCACTGCTGTCAAAGACGGTGACCACTACGTCATCAACGGCACAAAATGGTTCATCACGGGCGCCGAGGGAGCAACCTACGTCATTATCATGGCAAAGATGGAAGACGGCTCAGCAACGATGTTTCTAAGTGACATGAGCCGCGAAGGCATCGAAATAACACGTCAAATGGATTCCTTGGATAGCTGTTTCACTGGCGGACATTGCGTGATGCGCTTCGAGAATGTTCGGATTCCGGCGACAGACGTACTGGGTGAAATCGGTCGAGGTTTCAAGTACGCACAAGTGCGTCTTGCGCCAGCACGTCTGACGCATTGCATGCGTTGGTTGGGGCAAGCACGTCGCGCACATGACATCGCAACTGACTACGCCCGCAACAGAGAAGCGTTTGGCAGAATCTTAGGCAAACATGAGGGTGTAGGTTTCATGTTGGCCGACAACGATATGGATTTGCAGACGAGCCGCCTGCATATTGCGCACACTGCTTGGATTCTTGACCAGGGCCACGGTGCGAACTTCGAGTCCAGTCGAGCTAAAGTCGTTTGTTCTGAGGCCGAGTGGCGCGTTGTAGATCGGTGCGTTCAAATACTCGGTGGCCAAGGCGTAACCGGGGAAACGATGGTTATGCGAATTTTCACAGACATGCGTGCTTTTAGAATTTACGATGGTCCAAGTGAAGTGCACCGATGGAGCATGGCGCGCAAGATTATTGAAGCCGGAGAAAAGCGCGTATGACCACCCAAAAAAAAACAGGGGCACTGTTCAATCTTGCAGGTCACACTGCACTAGTGACTGGTGCATCGAGCGGTATCGGACACCACATTGCCCTCACACTGGCACAAGCTGGCGCTCGTGTCGTTGTTGCGGCACGCAGAGTTGATCGGCTCGACGCACTCGTCAAAGAGATTGAACAACTCGGCGGTCAAGGCTACGCGGTTCCTCTAGATGTGACGAGCGCGGCGAGCGTGACGGCATGTTTCGATGCAATCGAAGCACAAGGACTCCTCGCTGACATCGTCATTAGCAATGCAGGTGTCACCGTCGCGAAACCAGCGCTCGAACAAACCGAACAGGACTGGGATCAAGTTCTTGACACAAACCTCAAGGGCTGTTGGCTGGTCGATACAGAGGCTGCGCGCAGATTGGTTAAACAGAAAATGCCCGGCAGCATCATCAATATTTCATCCATACTCGGCGAACGTGTCGCGGGCGCAGTGGTTGGCTACAGTGCGTCAAAAGCAGGCGTCATACAGTTCACCAAGTCACTGGCGCTCGAGTTCGCGCGCTACGGAATTCGTGTCAATGCCATCCTCCCAGGATATGTTGTCACAGACTTAAATAGCGATTTTCTAGCCAGCGAAGCTGGAAAGAAATTGCAATCGCGCATCCCGTTCCGACGCTTCTGTCAGATGTCAGATATGGATGGACCGATCCTATTATTAGCATCGGACGCTGGACAGGCTATGACAGGAACAAGCCTCGCAGTTGATTGGGGCCATCTCGTGAGCTCACTATGACAGCGCCCGTACCGACAGCACTTACGTTTGATCAGGACGTGCTCGCGACATGGCTAAAAGATAAGGGTTTGCTCGACGAGGCGGCACTATCCGTCAAGCCATTGACTGGCGGACAGTCCAATCCGACCTTTCTATTGACGAGCGGGCAGCAACGTTATGTGCTGAGAAAAAAGCCGCCAGGTCCCCTACTCCCCTCCGCCCATGCGGTGGATCGGGAATATCGGGTCATGCAAGCTTTGCAGAATAGCGACGTACCGGTGCCAAAGCTGTTTGTGTTTAGCGAGGATTTGGATGTCGTTGGCACGCCCTTTTACATCATGGAGTATCTAGAGGGGCGTGTCATTGTCGATCAATCACTTCCCACCCTATCCAAAGAAGACCGGACCCTTGTCTATCAAGACATGAATCGTGTAATCGCTGCATTACATAGTGTTGATTATGCGCAGGTAGGCCTAGACACCTTCGGCAAGCCGGGTAACTACTTTGGTCGCCAAATAGCGCGTTGGAGCCGGCAATACAAAGAGGCGAATACGGAAGACATACCCGAACTACACGCT
>JBEDEU010000225.1:0-4084 GCA_041175585.1 Pseudomonadota bacterium
CCAACGCAACCTGCATGATTTCTTTGGTGATGCCCTGGATTTTGATATCCATCTGCAACGCAGTGATACCTTTTTCGGTACCGGCAACTTTAAAGTCCATGTCACCCAAGTGATCTTCATCACCCAGGATGTCTGTCAAGACGGCAAATTTGCCTGCGTCAAGAATCAGACCCATCGCAACACCTGCGACCAAATCTTTAACTGGCACACCAGCATCCATCATTGCGAGCGAACCGCCGCAGACCGATGCCATCGAAGAGGAACCGTTTGACTCGGTGATCTCGGAGACAAGGCGGATGGTGTACTGGAAGTCAGCCGCTTCTGGCAGCAATGGCACCAGCGAACGCTTCGCCAAACGGCCATGACCGATTTCACGACGCTTCGGCGTACCGACGCGGCCGGTTTCGCCAGTGGCGAACGGAGGCATGTTGTAGTGCATCAGGAAACGGTCACGGTACTCGCCCATGAGCGCATCAATGATTTGCTCATTTTGCTTGGTACCCAAGGTCGCGATAACCAGCGCCTGCGTTTCACCACGCGTAAACAATGCACTACCGTGCACTCGAGGCAACACGCCCAAACGAATCGAAATCGGGCGCACAGTGCGTGTATCACGACCATCGATACGTGGCTCGCCTGACAAAATCTGGCTACGCACGATGCGGGCTTCGAGATCGAACAAAATGTTGTCAACCGTCACCGAGTCTGGCTTGGTTGTGCCAGCAGCAGTCGCTTCTTCAGCGAGCTTTGCATGCACGTCAGCATAGACCTGACGCAGCTGAGTTGTGCGCTCTTGCTTTTGACGCGTCTGATAAGCAGCGTTCAAAGGACCTTGCGCAGCAGCTGTAACCGAAGCGATCAAGGCTTCGTTTTTAGCGGCAGGCGCCCAAACCCAGTCAGGCTTGCCAGCTTCGCGCACGAGATCGTGAATCGCGTTGATGACAGCTTGCATTTGGGTGTGACCAAAGACCACGCCACCGAGCATGATTTCTTCAGACAATTGCTGTGCTTCAGATTCCACCATCAAAACAGCGGCTTCTGTACCGGCAACAACCAAATCCATCTGCGATGTCTTAAGCTGTGTTGCGGTCGGGTTAACGATGTACTGGCCATCGATATAACCAACACGCGCGGCACCAATCGGGCCGTTGAAAGGAATGCCTGAAACAGCCAAAGCAGCCGATGCGCCAATCATCGCGGGGATGTCAGGATCGATCTCTGGGTTGCAAGACAACACATGAATGATCACCTGAACTTCGTTGTAGAAGCCTTCAGGGAACAAAGGGCGTAAAGGACGGTCGATCAAACGCGACGTCAGCGTTTCTTTTTCGGAAGGCTTACCTTCACGCTTGAAGAACCCGCCGGGGATCTTGCCAGCTGCGTAGGTTTTCTCGATGTAGTCAACAGTCAGTGGGAAAAAATCCTGGCCTGCTTTTGCATCTTTTTTAGCGACAACTGTTGCAAGCACAACAGTGTCTTCGATTGTGACCAGCACTGCACCCGATGACTGGCGAGCGATTTCGCCTGTCTCGAGTACGACTGTGTGTTGGCCGTACTGAAATGATTTGGTCACTTTATTGAACATGACAATTTATTCCTTACAAATGAAAAACCGTGGACGTCGCAGCACGCGTGCCGCATCGACCACGGTTGATTCACGGGGAGACTGCCCCACAGATTCCGATCACTTACGCAGACCGAGTTTTTCGATCAGAGCGCGATAAGAATCAGGGTTGCGGCCCTTGAGATAATCGAGCAACTTACGGCGACGGCTAACCATGCGAAGCAGGCCGCGACGTGAGTGGTGGTCTTTCAGGTGAGTTTTGAAGTGATCTGTCAGCTCGTTGATACGGGCTGTAAGCAAAGCAACTTGAACTTCGGGTGAACCGGTATCGCCCTGAGCGCGCTGAAACTGCGCAACGATGTCGGATTTATTAATATCAGCTACGGACATTTTATGACCTCAGATAACAAGCGTCAGGACCGAGGCGCCCTGACGTGAATGGATTAAAGAGCTTTAAAAACAATACTTTTTCTAAGTACAGCCACACGATTATAGCCGATTGGCTAAAATGCGGACTAAATCGTCCTCAAGGTCAAACCACTATGTCAGTACTCAGCAATATTTTGTGCTCTGCGACCACAAAGAACAAGCGCATAACAAAGTTTAGTATGTTGCTCGGCGCAGTTCTTCTAGGTGGCTGTGCAAATATGAATACTGTCCCGCCAGGCACACCACTGGCTGAGGTAATCAAAAAATATGGCAAACCAGACACCATCTGCAAAAAAGACGATGGCACAGAGCGCTTGATCTGGTCAGGGCAACCTTATGGTCAGTATTCCTGGGGCGGAACAATCGCCAAAGACGGCAAAGTCATCAAGATTGAGCAAGTCCTCACGGACGAGCAATTTGAGGTCTTGAGCGTAGGAAAGTGGTCCGCAAAACAAGTCGAATGCCAATTTGGCCAGCCAGCCAACACTTACGGCATTGCCAAGGGCAATGAAATCGTCTGGGCCTACCGCTACAAACAATACGATGTTTGGCCTTCGATGATGTACGTGTACATGGGCTCTGATGGCCAGCATGTCACTCGCTTTCATCCGGCACCGGATCCGATGACACTGACGGACAGTCTGTTTCCAATCTAAGCAAAAAGCCGGTTTAAACCGGCTTTTTTTATCGCTGCTGCCTAGAGGCTGATAACTGACCTTGCCGACGCCAACGCCACAACCAGACACCCCAGCCCGATAGTCCATACACAACAAATAACGAAAACAGCACAACGGGTGGGTCGCTCGAGATAAATACAAAACCCGCAACGAACACCAGGATGACCCAAAACGGAACGCTGCGACCCAACGCAAACGATTTACCGCTGTAGAACGGCAAATTCGTCACCATTGCGATCCCGCAATACAAGGTCAGCACGAACGACGTCCACGCCAAAAACTCACGCGGAACCTGCAAACGGTTATCAACGACCAACCAAACAAATCCAGCGACTAACGCGCCAGCAGCAGGACTGGGTAGACCTTGAAAGAACCGCTTGTCCACCACGGCAATATTCGTATTGAAGCGTGCAAGCCTGAGTGCAGCACCGGCAACATATACAAACGCAGCAAGCCAACCCCAGCGACCAAGATCGTGCAGCATCCACTCGTACATCACCAACGCTGGTGCGACGCCAAACGATGTCATGTCAGACAAGGAGTCGTATTGCTCACCAAACGCAGAAGTCGTGTTGGTCAAGCGCGCTACGCGCCCATCCATACCATCAAGCACCAGGGCACAAAAGATCGCAATGGCAGACATCTCAAAGCGACCGTTCATCGCCTGGACTACGGCATAGAAACCCGCAAATAACGCTGCAGTCGTAAAAGCGTTAGGAAGCAGATAAATGCCGCGGTGGCGTTGCTCAGGGTCGCGCATGGGATGATTAGCCATTAAAGCGCCTCAGGAATGTTGAGAAGGTAGATCGGCAAGCACAGTCGTTGTGGCACTGACCTTGTCACCGATCGCAACACGCGGGCGAGAACCAACAGGCAGATACACGTCGACACGAGAACCAAACCGAATAAAGCCGTAGCGCTGACCACGCGCTAACGTATCACCCGCCTTGGCATAACAAAGTATGCGCTTGGCCACTAAACCAGCAACTTGGACAGCGGTAACGATATGACCAGCGTCAGTGCGTAACACCATGGCATTGCGCTCGTTTTCTAGAGATGCCTTATCTAGCGCCGCATTGAAAAACTTACCAGGGAAATACTCTGTACTCAGCACTTCACCGTCGACGGGGCTACGATTGCTATGCACGTTAAAGACGTTCATGAACACGCTAATCTTCAGGGCCTCGCGCTGTGCGTAAGGATCAAGCGTTTGTTCCACCACAACAATGCGACCGTCCGCTGGGGACAACACAGCATTGAGCTCGGTCGAACCAGCACGCGCTGGATCACGAAAAAACTGCAATACAAAGACTGCGATCACCCAAAAGAGGATGGACCAGGCAGGCGACAAAAACGTCACGAGCACGGCTAAAGCAATCGAGCCCGCAAGAAAGGGCCAACCCTCGCGGGCAAT
>JBEDEU010000226.1:0-4080 GCA_041175585.1 Pseudomonadota bacterium
GGGTGACAAGATGCTTTTCGCTTGACAGCCGCATCAAGTCAAGGCTTAATGTAGGTATGCATGAATCAGTGCAAAACTTTTAAAGCGTGTGTCTTACCAAGACTCTGCTTTTTTTTAAACCACTTGAGGTAAAACAAATATGAACAAAACCGAATTGATCGATCACATCGCCACCAAGGCTGACATCTCTAAAGCTGCTGCTGCGCGCTCGTTGGACGCAATGATCGGAGCCGTCAAGACAACTCTGAAAAAGGGTGGCACTGTGACGTTGGTCGGTTTTGGTACGTTTGCCGTGTCGTCGCGCGCTGCTCGCACAGGTCGCAACCCACGCACTGGCGAAGCGATCAAAATCAAAAAAGCTAAAGTGCCAAAGTTCCGTCCAGGCAAAGCTTTGAAAGATGCACTGAACTAATCAAATTCGGCTTTTGCCGAACTTGATCAGTTTGCTAAATACGTGCGGTTCGCTATAATGCGAACCGCATTGTTTTTTACGGCTTCGGTGGCCCTTTGTTTGCTGTGTAGTTATCCTCATCAGGATGGATGCACAAACAATTCTTAGGGTGCTTAGCTCAGTTGGTAGAGCGGCGCCCTTACAAGGCGTAGGTCACAGGTTCGACCCCTGTAGCACCCACCAGTATTTCCTCCCCATTAAGTTGCCCATCCTCTTGGGTTTCATCGCTCGCCAGTTTCGGTCGGCAAGTATAAAATCAATCCATGAAAGTACTTGTCATCGAAGACGACGCAACGCTTGGTCGCGCCCTGCAGGAATTCTTGAGCAACCATGATTACGCGACTGACTGGTTAGCGGATGGTGAGCGCGCGCTCTCTGCGCTTAACAATTATGCCTACGACTTAATCGTTCTGGATCTCAACCTTCCGGGCATTGATGGACTTGAG
Source organism: Pseudomonadota bacterium (assembly GCA_041175585.1). Lineage (GTDB taxonomy): Bacteria > Pseudomonadota > Gammaproteobacteria > Burkholderiales > Burkholderiaceae_B > Zwartia. Next base: position 898 of record JBEDEU010000226.1, read on the forward strand.
GTGTTACGCACCTTACGTGCGGGCGGCAGCCTGGTACCTGTGCTGATCTTGACTGCGCGTGATGATCTTGCTGATCGAGTCGCTGGATTGGATGCGGGTGCCGACGACTATCTCACCAAACCTTTTGAACTACCGGAGCTTGCTGCACGCGTCCGGGCCTTAGCAAGGCGACACCACGGCAATGCGCAGTCGTTGATTGAGTTTGGTGCGCTGACGTTTGACGGTGTTCATCGTGAGTTGCGGGCGGCGGGACAGCGCTTGGCTTTGTCTGTGCGTGAACTATCCGTGCTTGAGATGCTACTTTTACGTCCAGAAAAAGTCGTGACAAAACAGCAAATTGTTCAAAAGCTGTCAGTGATCGATTCTGACTTCAGTGAGAATGCAGTGGAGGTATACATCTACAGGCTGCGTAAGCGTCTGGAAGGTGTTGGAGTCGTGATTCAGACCGTTCGCGGTTTTGGTTACTCGCTCGAGCTAGAGGACGCTTCCTCCTAGATGGGCAAGCACGCGGCGAGGCCTGCGGCGAGCTCCCTGCTGTTCGGTATACCTAACAGTCTGGGCCGGCACTTGCTGGTCAGATTACTGCCGCCGTTACTGCTTCTAGTCCTTCTCAATTTGGCGCTCACGTGGTTCGTCTCGCACAAACTTGACGTTGAGGATTGGCAACTTGAGGACATCATTTGGTTGATGCTGATCGGACAATTACTCTTAATTGTTGCGCTCGTCGTTATCGTGCTTCGAGGTGTGAAACAAGGTATGTACTCCGTGCGGCAGCTGTCTGAACAAATTGCCTCTAGAACGCCTGAAGATTTCGGAAGCATGAAAATTCCGGATTTGCCACGTGAGTTAGATGTGCTCGTTGAGCATACGAATGGTTTGCTTGACCGCATCAGCGACACGCTCGCTGCACAACGTAGGTTTGTTGGTCATGCCGCCCATCAGCTTAAAACGCCGCTTGCAGGGTTGAAACTTGAGTCTGAGCTGATGTTGGCGAAGCCTCTGCCCGATGACATCCGTCAAAGAGCGGAGCGAATAAAAAATGTAACGGATCGAATGATCCGTATGGGTAAACAACTGCTTATCTTAGCGAGGGTTGACCCTGAAGTTAGGCCTCAGGATAATTTTGTGTTACTTGATTTATGCGAGTGGACACGCACCGTTGGTGCAGAGTGGATTGAACCAACAAAAGCAGCAGGCATTTCTCTGCAGCTCGAAGCACCTGAGCAACCGGTATGGGTCGAAGGCGATCCCATTCTATTGGCCGAGATGCTGGCAAACTTGATCGATAACGCACTGCGCTATGCAAAGGGTGCAGACTCGATCAAGTTGATTGTGACGTCTACGCCACCCACGTTCTCGGTGGAGGACAATGGCTCGGGGATTTTGGCTGAGGAGCAGGAGCGGGTATTTGAAGCGTTTTATCGTTCTCCAGAGGCACAAGAGGGTGGCTCTGGGCTTGGGCTAGCCATCGTACGCGAGATTGCTCGCGCTCATGGCGCTTGGTGGAACCTACTTAGCAGCCCCCAGCTGTCTGGCGTACGAATCACTGTCGTGTTTCCGGGGCCGCGCAAAGGTGCGCTATTTAAGCGCCTGGATCGGCTGCAGTCTCTGCATTGATCCAGGCGTGTCGACGCGGTTTTACTTACGACCGGCGCGCGCTTCGATACGCATACGTAAGGCGTTGAGCTTGATAAAGCCTGCCGCATCTGCTTGGTTGTAGGCACCACCATCATCGTCAAACGTTGCAATTGTTTGATCAAAGAGGGTGTCTTTCGAATCGCGTGAAACGGTATACACATTACCTTTGTACAACTTCACACGTACCCAGCCGTTGACATCTTGCTGTGTTGTATCGATCAGTGCCTGCAGCGCACGACGCTCTGGTGACCACCAGTAGCCGTTATAAATCAGGGCAGCGTAACGTGGCATGAGATCGTCTTTCAGGTGAGCCACTTCACGGTCTAAGGTGATGGACTCAATAGCACGGTGTGCCTTGAGCATGATCGTGCCGCCTGGTGTTTCGTAGCAACCACGGGACTTCATTCCAACATAGCGGTTTTCGACCAGGTCAAGACGTCCGATGCCGTGTTTGCCACCGAGTTCGTTTAACTTTGTCAGCACTTGGGCCGGGGACAGACGCACGCCGTTCAGTCCAACGATATCCCCATGTTCGAACTCAAGGTCAAGGTATTCCGCTTTGTCGGGAGCAGCCTCTGGCGAGACTGTCCAGCGCCACATGGATTCCTCAGCTTCTGCCTTTGGATCTTCTAGGTGACGCCCTTCAAAGCTAATGTGCAACAAGTTTGCATCCATGGAGTAGGGCGCACCGCCTTGCTTATGCTTCATATCAATCGCGATACCAGCATCTTCGGCGTACTGAAGCAGTTTCTCGCGTGAGACCAGATCCCATTCGCGCCAGGGGGCAATCACTTTGATGCCTGGCTCGAGTGCGTAATAGCCTAGTTCAAAACGTACTTGATCGTTGCCTTTGCCCGTCGCGCCATGGGAGACTGCGTCGGCTCCGACTTTGCGTGCGATTTCGATTTGACGCTTGGCAATCAAAGGACGTGCAATCGAGGTGCCAAGAAGGTATTCGCCCTCGTACACGGTATTGCAGCGAAACATGGGGAAGACGAAATCGCGCACAAATTCTTCACGCAGATCATCAATAAAAATTTGCTCGGGCTTAATGCCAAATTTGATGGCTTTCGCACGTGCTGGCTCAAGTTCCTCGCCCTGACCGATATCGGCGGTAAACGTGACCACCTCACATTGGTAGGTGTCTTGCAGCCATTTGAGAATGACCGAGGTGTCTAGCCCGCCTGAATAGGCAAGCACTACTTTTTTAATATCGCTCATGAGAAGCTCTGCGTAAATGAAGTGGTTGTATTTTAACGGGTTCGAAAGGGTACTCGGGTCTTAGTTCGATTTGCCTAAAAGCAGGAATTCCATGAGTGCTTTTTGAACATGTAGGCGATTTTCCGCCTCATCCCAGACAACACTTTTGGGGCCATCGATCACCTCAGCGGTGACCTCTTCTCCGCGATGCGCGGGCAGGCAGTGCATAAACAGAGCGTCTGGGGCAGCTGCTGCCATCATTTCCTGATCTACACACCAATCTGCAAAGGCTTTGCGACGCTGTTCATTCTCTGCTTCATATCCCATGCTCGTCCAGACATCGGT
>JBEDEU010000227.1:0-4079 GCA_041175585.1 Pseudomonadota bacterium
CGTCAAAGGTACTTCGCTGCATTTGTATGGCAAGCGTGAGGCACGGCGTGCGCGTAAGATGGGGCACGTCAACTGCACTGGAAACACAATCGCGCAAGCGGTTGATGCCGCAAATCAGGTCGTTGATCTCTTGCGATTGCCTGTCGCTGCGACCACTTGATTCAGGGCGCTCAGGTGTTTGCGTCCGATTCGGAAATTGACCATGCGGTAAAGGTGCTGGCCAGCGGCGGTCTGGTGGCATTCCCAACTGAAACAGTCTATGGTTTGGGTGCAGACGCCGAGAGCGTGCGTGCGGTGAACGGTATCTATCTTGCAAAAGGCCGGCCCCAGAATCATCCCGTCATTGTGCATGTCGCACCAGAAGCCGATCTAACGTATTGGGCTGATACCGTTCCACCTGAGGCGCAGTTATTGATTGATGCGTTTTGGCCAGGACCATTAACATTGATTTTGAAGCGTGCAACGCATATCCCAGAGGTGGTGAGCGGAGGACAGGATAGTGTCGGTTTGCGTTGTCCATCGCATCCGGTTGCGCAGCGTTTAATTCGTGCATTCGCTGCGACCAAGACGTCTGGGCAGGCAGGGATCGCGGGTCCTTCTGCGAATAAATTTGGTCGAGTGTCGCCAACCCTGGTTGTGCATGTACGTGATGAATTTCCTGAACTGGTCGCGCAGGGAATGCCAATTTTAGAGGGTGGCGCGAGCACCGTCGGGATTGAGTCGACCATCATTGATCTATCCCGCTTGGCCGCAGGTGTCGGGCCTGTCTTGCTCCGCCCCGGTCATATTAGTGCTGAGCAAATTGCAGCCGTGTTGGCTCAACCCGTACTCGATGCCGATGCACAAGCGCCACGCGTGTCTGGTGCACTCAAATCTCATTACGCACCGCGCACACCTCTCACCTTGCTGCCTGCAACGACTCTGCTTGAGTGCGTGCGCGAACTTGTCATCCCTAAAAATAAAAAAGTAGTATGTGTTGCGACAACGGTGCGACCAGCCGCCCATGTCCGCCGTCCTGACGTCGATTGGGTCACGATGCCGAGTGATCCACAGGCATATAGCCAGGCGCTGTACGCAACCCTGCGGTCGCTCGATCAAGCAGGCTATCAGCGGATTTACTGGGAAACTGTGCCCGACGGTTCTCAATGGCTGGGCGCAGCTGACCGACTTGGTCGCGCTGCCGCCTAAGCAAAACCCCATAAGATAAGTTCTGATCACCTCTGGAATATGTAGGTGAATTTGAAATTTTAAATTATGCTAAGTGTCGCAAATCTTACAGAGACAAACGATCTGGTTTTATCCAGAGCGTCAACAATATTCAAAGAGAGCGACTATGCAGAAATTTATATATGGACTGTTAGGACTGGTTAGCCTGCTATTCGTGCCAGGTTATGCGCAGGCGCAGGCCTATCCAGACAAACCAATTAAATTAATTGTCCCGTGGCCCCCTGGAGGTGGCGCGGACGTCGTCTCACGTCTGTTGTCTAAAGCTGTCGGCGATGATCTTGGCACGCAGGTGATTATTGATAATCGTGGCGGGGCGGCTGGCAACATCGGTGCGACGGCAGCAGCGCGTTCGACACCCGACGGCTACACGATTGCTTTTGCATATTCCGGGACACATTCGATTAATCGACATTTGTATAAGTCGATGCCTTTCGAAGAAAGTGATTTCGCACCTGTCGTATTTGTGGCGTCTGTTCCTCAATTGTTGACTGTTAGAGCCGATAGTCCTTACAAGTCTGTGGCAGATGTGATTGCCGCTGCGAAAGCCAATCCAGGAAAGCTTACATATGGTTCAAGCGGTAACGGTGCGATTAATCATTTGGCGGGACAAATGTTTGCTGACATGGCGGGCGTCAAGCTGCAACATGTTCCATACAAAGGAGGGGCGCCCGCGACCAATGCGATTTTGTCGGGCGAAATCGATCTCATTTTCGGTGAGCCTGCTCCGTTGTTACCACATGTGAAAGGCGGGAAGTTGCGTGCGTTAGCGGTGACAAGCGCCAAGCGTTCGCCTGGTGTACCAGATCTACCCACGATTGCAGAAGTTGCTGTACCGGGGTACGAAGTAACGTCATGGAACGGCTTCCTTGCGCCAGCGGGAACCCCGGACGCCGCAATCAAACGACTGAATGCTTCGTTTAATAAGGTTCTGTCGGATCCGGCAATGCGCGAGCGTTTGATCCAGATGGGGTACGAACCCGTGGGCGGCGCACCCGAGTTGTTCTCGGCGCATATCGCTGCAGAAACAAAAAAATGGGGCCCCGTGATTAAAGCCTCCGGCCTTGAGATGAATTAGATGATATTCATGAGCCAAAGCGGGATCACTGATCCCGCTGGTGAGGCCGCCTGGCGAGAGTGGTATGTCGAGCATTTGCGGATCATGTGCACCGTGGACGGGATCGATTCTGCCCAGCGCTTTCGCACGAGATCGTCGGACTGGCCACCGTCTCTCGCTATGTACAGTATTCGTGCGCCTGAGGTATTTGTTGATCCGTACTATCAAAAAATCCGAGGCATGGGACCATGGTTAGAGTTAATCGATAGGCGCTACTACAAGCGAAATTTGTTCGAGGGTGAGCTTGGCGGTCAAGCAGTCGTTGCGCCACGCTTAGAGCAGGACGAGGTCTTGCTCGTGACGGATCAGCCTTCGGCTGCGCTCGCGGACTCTGCGCTTTCATTTACGTGGCTTAAAACGGTTGGATTAGATCTGAGCACACCGTACCGGGGGATTTGCGTTATTTCGCAGGCGCAGCTACGCGCTCTGCCCCAGCGCACCGATATCGCGATTTACACACCAGACTGAACTGACATGGACTCTTCAAGACTTACCTTGATCGCAGGCGCGACCGGTCAAATCGGCAGTAGTGTGGGCACGCATTTGTTTGAACAACGGGGCTGGAACCCTCTGGGCCTTGCGCGCACACCCAGACAGGATGCGCCATATCCGATGTTGGCGCTTGATCTGACGGACGCAAAAGACTGCGCCATTAAGATCGCGGAACTCCAGAATGTGACACACGTTCTATATGCAGCACGATACGACCACTTCGGCGGAGAGCTTGAATCACGCGAAACGAATGTCCGCATGCTAGAGAACCTGTTAAAGGCGTTGGATCCGGTTTCTGCAAACCTGCAGCATATTCATCTGGTCCACGGTACAAAATACTATGGACATACAGTGCAAGAGCGCCGTACTCCTTATCAAGAAGACGATGCATGCGGGAACTTCAATAGTTTCTATTACGAGCAGCAATGCATGCTTGAGCAACGTCAACGTGGCAAAGCGTGGTCATGGTCGATATCCCGACCACATGCATTTTGTAACTACCGGATCGATGAGCCACGCAATATGATTTTGATCTTAGGACTCTACGCATCGATTCTGCGTGAGCTAGGATTGCCGCTTGTGTATCCAGGCACAGAGCGCAGTTACAGGGCTAAAACACAATTCTCTTGGCTGCCAACGCTCGCGCGGGCAGCTACCTGGATGATGACGGACGAGCGCTGCGCGAATCAGGCCTACAACATTGTGAATGGCGATCCCATGAGTTGGTCGCAACTCTGGCCAATCTTTGCCAGCTATTTCAATATGGAGTGTGGTGCGCCGCAAGATTCTTCCTTTGCGGAGTTTGCGCGTCAGCATGCACAAACATGGTCGGTTATGACAAACAAATATGGTCTGCAGCGTTCAGATCTGGAAACCCTGGCGCAGTGGCCGTACGGTGATTATGTGATGTCGTTGCAATGGGATGTTGTGTCTGACATGAGCAAAGCTGCCAGGGATGGCTTTACTGAGCGCGTCAATACACCGAATATGTGGCTAGAGGGTTTTGATTTCTTTAGATCGAAAAAAATTATTCCTTGAAGGTAGAAATAAATTGGCAGCAATAATTGAGACGGACGTGTTGGTGGTGGGTGGCGGCGGAGCAGGCTTGGCCGCTGCATCTGAGGCAGCGTTGGCCGGACGCAAGGTCATTCTTTTGGAAAAGAATGCTGAGACAGGTGGCTCGACCTCGTGGTCAGTCGGCTCCATCACTGCGACGGGGACGCCCCATCAACGCAGAGCTGGCATT
>JBEDEU010000228.1:0-4063 GCA_041175585.1 Pseudomonadota bacterium
AATATGAACTATTTAATTAATTCATATTTACATCATCGCTATATAGTTAAAAATAATTAATCGATCTTGGCGCCTGATGCTCGCACTGTTTTTCCCCATGTTTCCATATCGTCATCAACGATTTTCTGGAATGCAGGTAACGATGTTGACATCGTTGCTGCACCGCGTTGTGACAATTGCTCAACAATGGCTGGATCGGCCAAAACCTTATTTATTTCGGCATGAATTTGCGATTTCAAATCTTGTGGCGTGGCACCCTGCACAAAGAACGCAAACCATGAATCAATCGCCAGCGCAGGATAACCGGCCTCACCAAATGTCGGAACATCGGGCAACGCTGCAGCCCGTTTCGTTGCGGCAGCCGCTAGCGGACGCACAGCACCGCTCTTAATTTGGCCCATCACAGACGGTGCGCTCGCATAAAAACCCTGAACCTGACCGGACATGACGTCGTTCAGCGCAGACGCAGCACCCTTGTAAGGAATATGGGAGGTCTGGATGCCTGCGGCTGTACCCAGCATTTCGTTGAGTAGGTGATTGACCGAGCCATTACCCGAGGACGAAACGTTAATCTTCCCTGGATTCGCTTTGGCATATGCCACATATTCTGCGAGCGTTTTGTAAGGTAACTGCGGATTAATCACCAATACAAAGGGAAGCGTGGCCAATGAGGCAAGTGGCGCCAAGTCTTTTTTAGGATCAAACGGCATTTTGCCATATAAGGCTGGATTGATAGCGTGGGTACCCGAATAACTCATCAACCAGGTGGTGCCATCGGGCGCCGATTTGGCCACAGCATCGCTGCCGATATTGCCGCCCGCACCGGGACGGTTCTCAACGATGACCGAAATGCCCCAGCGCTTTGAGAGCTCGGCGGCCATCAGGCGCGCTATCGAGTCGGACGCGCCTGCGGCGGTCTGCGGGACGATGATTTTGACGCTCTTGCCAGATAGCGCCGACGGCACTTGCGCTAAAGCAATCGACGCACTCAGCGAGGCCATTGCACCAATTAAAAAACGAGAGAACGAGCGGATTCTAAAATTGAACATAGGATGACTCACGATTATTTATCTGAATGTTGACCATGATAGGTCAGAAAATCAAATCCCCAAAGAGATCCCCTCAATTTTGTGACTGCCCACCTCTACAATGGCGCAATATCCCTTGGAGTTGTCATGCGCACAGAGACCGGCATCACCATTCGCCGCGAAAGTTATCAGCCCTACCCATTTTTTATTCCAACGATCGAGCTCGAATTTGACTTGGCGTCCGAACGCACCCAAGTGCGCAGTCGGCTCGTTGTTGAACGCAGAAAGGACCTCGCCGTATCGACCGATTTAATTCTTGATGGCGAGGACTTGACGCTCGTCTCTGTTGAACTCAACGGCGCCTTGTTGTCGACCGACCAGTACACGCTGACCGAGACCACCCTCACACTACATAACATGCCAGACCGCGCTGAAATCGTAATCGTCAGCACCTGCGCACCAGCACAGAATACAAGTCTGTCGGGCCTGTATGTCTCAGGCAAGCACTTATTTACGCAGTGCGAACCACAAGGCTTTCGCAAGATCACCTGGTTCGCCGATCGTCCGGATGTCATGTCGATTTATCGTGTGACGTTACGTGCCACCCGAAGCGACTTCCCTCTCCTGCTTTCCAACGGCAATCTTGTAAAGCAGCGCGAACTCGACGCTGGGCGCCATGAGGCGCAATGGCACGATCCCTTCGCAAAGCCTAGCTATCTGTTTGCCGTTGTAGCGGGTGATTTCGTGTGTCGTGACCACCAAACCCGCACCGCCAGTGGTCGCGAAGTATTGCTTCAGGTTTACAGCGATGTCGGGACGGAAGATCAAACCGAATGGGCCATGGAATCGTTAGAGCGGGCCTTGCGTTGGGATGAGACACGCTTTGGTTTGGAGCTTGATCTTGACCGCTTCATGATCGTGGCAGCGCGCGACTTCAATATGGGTGCGATGGAAAACAAAGGACTAAACGTTTTTAACGCAGCCTATGTTTTAGCGAACCCGAACACCGCGACGGATGGCAATTTTCAAGCAATTGAATCCGTGATCGGACATGAATACTTTCACAACTGGACCGGCAACCGCGTCACCTGTCGGGACTGGTTCGAGTTGAGCCTGAAAGAAGGCCTGACGGTATTTCGCGATCAGGAATTTACGGCCGACATGATGGCCGCAGGGCTCGCACCGGCAGAGGCTGCGAGCGCACGTGCGGTGCAGCGCATCGACGATGTCATGGGCTTGCGCTTGAGTCAGTTCCCGGAAGACCGGGGGCCGATGGCACACCCGATTCGTCCAGAGAGTTATCAAGAAATCAGCAACTTTTATACAGCGACTGTTTACTCAAAGGGTGCAGAAGTTATCCGCATGATGCACACGCTGCTTGGCGAGCAAGCCTTCCGCCTAGGTATGGACGAATACTTCAGGCGCCACGATGGGCAGGCTGTTACCTGTGATGACTTCGTTAACGCCATGCAATGGGCACTTCAACAAACAGCGCCGCAAAAGAATCTGGATGTTTTTAGGCACTGGTATAGCCAGGCAGGTACGCCACGCGTGTCTGTAGAACTGCAGCATGACCCGGTCGCTAAGCGCTGCATTGTGACGCTCACGCAAGATTGCCCGGCAGTCGGTGTTGAAAAGGCGTCCAATATTGTAAAGAGGCCATTTCACATTCCTGTCACGATCGGCTTGTTAGACGAAACCGGAAAGCCGGTATCACCAGAAGTGACCTTGGAGCTTAAGGAGCGCAGCCAGACCTGGACCTTCGACAATATTTCTGCTCGTCCTACGCCATCGTTATTGAGAAATTTTTCAGCGCCTGTTTCGATTGACTATGCATACAAAGATCAAGAACTCGCATTGCTGAGTGCGCATGACGACAACGCCTTTACACGCTGGGAGGCTGGACAAGAAATCGCGTCACGCAAAATGATCGGCCTCGCCCAGTCCTGGCGGCAACATGCCACGTTTACCGAGCTTGATCCGCTCTTGGCCAAAAGCTGGTCGGCCTCGTTATCAGACAAAGATTTAGACGCCGGATACCGGGCACGCCTACTTACGCTGCCACCGAGTCATGCTGTGGCAGAACGTATGGAGCAAATGGATCCACTCGCGGTGCTCGAAGTTCGCACACGCATTCGAGAACAGTTGGGCACAGCACACGCGGCAACCTTGCTCAACACGTATCAAGCAAATCTCACGCCCGGGCAATACTCCCCTGCCCCAGGTCCTTCAGGCAAGCGCGCGCTCAAGAATCTTGCGCTTGGCTACCTGATGACCAGCCAGAACCCAGCAGCGGCTAATCTGGCGCAGACGCAGTTCAAGCACGCTACGAATATGACCGACAGAATGGCGGCGTTTGCTTCACTCGTTCATGACGGACAACCTGAACTCAGCGGACCAGCCGCCACGCAGTTCTACGAAGATTGGCAACATGACCAGCTGGTGGTGGATAAATGGTTTAGCACCTTGGCAAGCTCACCACGCGCAGGCGTCAACGAGCTGGCAGGCCTGATGGCGCATCCGGCATTCACCATGCGTAACCCAAACCGTGTCCGCTCCGTTGTCTTTGCTTTCTGCATGAGCAACACGCGTGGCTTCCATGCGCAGGATGGTCAGGGTTACCAGTTCTGGAGCGATCAGGTTCTTGCACTCGATGCGATCAACCCAGAGATTGCAGCCCGTCTCGCCCGCGCGGGCGATCAGTGGGCACGTTTTATCCCCGAAGTCAGTCAGCGGATCCATGCACAACTTGAACGTATCGCTACACATCCGACCCTATCTCGCAATACACTAGAAATCGTCTCAAAAGCACTTTCACTTTGACCTTCAGGACAGCCTTGAAACCATGAAACGCAAAACCCTTACGCAATACTTAGTAGAACAACAACGCGCTGCGCATGCACTCAGCGCAGAGGTACGCCTTTTGGTCGAGATCGTGTCGCGTGCCTGCAAAACGATTAGCCATGCTGTGAGCAAAGGCGCCTTAGGTGGCGTGTTGGGCAGCCTGGAAAGTGAAAACGTTCAAGGTGAAGTAC
>JBEDEU010000229.1:0-3999 GCA_041175585.1 Pseudomonadota bacterium
GTGCCTGCCATTTGGCGCACACCATACGCTCCCACACCGCCGAGCTCCGGATGTCCAACAGGCCTGCCAGCAGGCGCACGGCGACAGTTCTGCTGGTTATGTCATGCCAATGACCGAACTGCTCGGCCTGATCAGCGCCTATGAATGGCGCAAAACAGGTATTGCGATCGGGGGGCTCGACACACCGATTCACGCCCACTACGGCGTTTTCGCCCCTACCCGCGCCGAATACCTGGAGCTGATTCGTCAAACAGCACTTCCACATGTCCCCGTTAAAACTGCCTTTGATCTGGGTACGGGCACGGGTGTGCTAGCAGCCCTACTCGTCAAAAAGGGGGTGACACAAGTGATCGCAACAGACACGAGCGGCAGAGCTCTGGCATGCGCTAGTCAGAATATCAAGTCGCTAGGCCTCACGAAACAGATCACTCTGCAAGATGTCGATCTATACCCGACTGGACGCGCTGATCTCGTCGTTTGCAATCCGCCTTGGTTACCAGGACGACCCGCATCCCCCTTGGAGCATGCTATTTATGACCAAGACCAGCATATGCTATTCGGGTTCTTGAACGGCTTAGCCGAACACCTCAATCCCAAAGGGCAAGGCTGGTTGATCTTGTCAGACCTGGCCGAGCACTTGCACTTGCGCAGTCGCGAGCAGCTCCTCGCGCACATTGAGAAAGCGGGGCTCGTCGTCATGGCGAAACACGACATTCGCCCCCATCACCCAAAAGCTAAAGACGAACAAGACCCACTTGCCGATGCACGGCAAGCGGAAACTACGTCGCTGTGGTGTCTGGGCGTCGCGCAGACTTAGGCCGAAAGGCCTTGACCACCTCGTCGCGTGTTTCGATATAGGGGCCACCGATCAAGTCAATACAGTAGGGGACTGCGGCAAAAATCCCAGAGGCAACAACCGACCCGTCTTCACGCTTAAGACCTTCCAAGGTCTCACTAATAGCTTTAGGTTGACCGGGTAGGTTGATAATTAAGGCAGCGTGTTCGGCTGTTTCGCGCAATACAGCGACTTGTCGCGACAAGATGGCCGTCGGTACAAACTGCAAACTGATCTGCCGCATCTGCTCACCAAAACCTGGCATCTCGCGTGTTGCAATCGCAAGTGTTGCCTCAGGCGTGACATCGCGTCGCGCTGGTCCGGTTCCGCCCGTGGTCAAGACCAAATTGCAATGCTCTACATCTACTAACTCTATAAGTGCCGCAGAAATCGTCGCAGCATCATCCTGAATCAGGCGTGACACAATCTCTACCGGTGTTTTCACAGCACGCGACAGCCATGAGCTCAACGCTGGAATCCCCTGATCCTCATACACACCTTTGGATGCACGGTCTGACACAGACACTAAACCGATCCGAATCGTGTCGGGATGGCGAGATTGATTAGTCATGCTGCGGCCTTGTTTGTTAAAAGCGTTGTAGTCAAATCGTAGAGCAACTAATTTAACCTTTTCAGCTGAAGCACGACAGGTATACCCCCTCTTACCTTGTAAAATTCCGGCTCAATCAACTGACTCAACGACTGGCCACTATGTTTGATCTTTTCACTGGACTAAATCCTTGGGTCATCTTTAGCCTGATATTGGCGCTAAGCTTTGTTTTGGCGTTTGAGTTCATCAACGGCTTTCATGACACGGCCAACGCAGTTGCGACTGTCATCTACACCAAGGCCATGCCCGCACATTTAGCAGTCGTTGCCTCAGGGATTTTCAACTTCTTTGGGGTGCTACTCGGCGGCGTCGGTGTTGCGTATGCCATTGTGCATCTGCTTCCTGTCGAGTTGCTGATTGATGTTGAAACGGGTCGCGGGCTAATCATGGTGTTTTCCATGTTGGCCGCTGCAATCGCATGGAACCTAGGCACTTGGTACTTTGGTATCCCAGCGTCAAGCTCTCACACACTCATTGGGTCGATTCTTGGCGTCGGTCTTGCCAATGCGCTCGTCACAAACGCTCCGCTTGCAGATGGCGTGAACTGGCGCAAAGCGATGGATATTGGCCTATCCCTTATCGTGTCACCGACAGCCGGTTTTTTAATCGCCGGGCTGTTTTTAATCCTTCTCAAATACTGGCTGCCCTTATCCAAAATGCACATCACGCCAGAGCAGCGCCGTGAAATCTCGGATAAAAAACGCCCGCCGTTTTGGAACCGCGTTGTCCTGGTTATGTCGGCGATGGGCGTGAGCTTCGTTCATGGTTCGAACGATGGTCAAAAAGGTATTGGCCTCATCATGCTGGTGTTGATTGGCATCGTACCGGCGAAGTTTGTTCTGGATGTTGAAGCGACCCCCTACCAAATCAAACGCTCCTACGACGCGGCGCTGCACTTGAGTGATTTCTACGAACGAAACTCACACACGTTGGGAGATTTCCTGGCTCTCGGAAAGAGCGATCGCCGCACTGAACTACCTAAAGCTTATCGATGCGATCCGACAACAACGATGGCGACCATCGATGCTCTACGTGCAAATCTGGCAGGTGTGACAGATTACGAAACGCTCACCCCTGAAAAACGTATCGAAGTGCGTCGCTACTTGCTCTGCTTAGACGATACTGCACGCAAGGTCTCTAATCTGCAAGGCTTACCCGCCCGTGAGAAGTCGGATCTGAAAAAACTACGCAAAGATTTGGTCGCAACCACTGAATACTCACCCTTTTGGGTCATTCTCGCGGTTGCACTGGCGCTTGGTATTGGCACCATGGTAGGTTGGAAACGCGTTGTCAAAACGGTCGGAGAAAAAATTGGTAAGCAAGGCATGACCTACGCGCAAGGTATGTGCGCGCAAGTTACCGCCTGTATCGCAATCGGTTTCGCAAACGTCTACAGCCTGCCTGTCTCCACAACCCACGTTTTGTCGTCTGGGGTAGCGGGAACAATGGTCGCAAACAAAACGGGCTTGCAACAAGGCACCGTGCGCACGATCCTGTTAGCGTGGGTATTGACATTACCGGCTTCGATGTTGCTATCAGCCGGTCTCTTTTGGGCTGCGTCTAAATTATTTATGTAGGGCCAGAGCCTAGCGACTCAGTTGAGCGCGCAAGACTCTGATCTCTTCCATCAAATCAGTCATTAACGCGGCTGCCTCAAGGTTGACGTCAAAGTCGCGCTGCAAGCGCGATACCTGACGTGCTCGGCCTACATAATGGCTCTCGAACACCCAGTTATCTGGGTCACCCTGCTGCTCTAGGTTCAAGACACCTTCTTGCACGAGAGTGATCACCCACTCAAGCTGTTGATCGCACAGTCTTGCCAACTCATGGACGCTTATAGGGGCGTGTTCATCCACGCTTACCGCTGAATACACTGTCATTGATTTCATGCTTGCACTCCAAGGTGGAGACGCGGATTGAATGCAGCCGCCTCCGCCAACTGTTGATACGCACGCTTAGCCGCCTCCGACTCTGCAGGTGGCCACACAACCTCCAACACCAGATACAAGTCACCTGCTGGATCACCCGGTAAGCCCTTACCACGCAACCGCATCTTGCTGCCTGAATGGCTGCCCGCAGCGATGCCAACCTCAACCACGCCTTCCATCGTAGGCGCGTGCACTTTCCCGCCAAGTGCTGCCTCCCACGGCGTCACAGGCAGTTTCATCGTCAGATCTTTACCATCCACTTGATAGCGGGGGTGTGGCGCAAAACGCACCGTCAGGAACAAGTCACCGGCAGGGCCACCCCCTTCACCTGGCATACCTTGACCTGCTAGGCGAATCATTTGCCCAGCACGAATCCCCACAGGGATTTTGACGCTCAAGGTGCGATTCACAACTTGTGGACGGCCCTGAGCATCGAGTTGCACGGAGCGCAAACCCAAGTCTCTGGTCGCGCCAGAAAAACTATCTTCGAGCGAAACTTCAATCTCTGCATGGTGATCGTCACCACGCACGGCATATGTCTGCCCGGGTGCGGATTGTCGCTGATGAGCCTGCCGCTGATGAGCGGCCTGCTTGAACAAACCATTCAGGAAGTCTTGAAACTCTGC
>JBEDEU010000230.1:0-3989 GCA_041175585.1 Pseudomonadota bacterium
CTATCAGGCCAGCACTCACCAGACAATGATGCGTATGGTGCCGATTCGATCAAGATGCTTAAAGGTCTTGAGGCGGTTCGTAAACGTCCTGGGATGTATATCGGCGATACATCGGACGGTACCGGCCTGCACCATATGGTGTTTGAGGTCGTCGACAACGCGATTGATGAGGCCTTGGCTGGTCATTGCGACGACATCGTTGTAACGATCCACGGCGATAACTCGATTTCTGTGACAGACAATGGTCGTGGTATCCCGACCGATATTCACAAAGATGATGAGTTTGCGCGTAGTGCGGCTGAAATCGTTTTGACGGAGCTCCATGCGGGCGGTAAGTTCGATCAAAACTCATACAAAGTTTCTGGTGGCTTGCACGGCGTTGGTGTGTCGTGCGTGAACGCATTGTCGTCCTGGCTGAAGTTGACGATACGTCGCAATGGCCAGGTGCATGAAATGGAGTTTCGCAAGGGTGAGCGTGTTGCACCTTTGGCTGTGACAGGTACAACAGAAAATCGCGGTACCGAAGTTCACTTTTTAGCGGACACCGATATTTTTAATAATGTCGAGTACCACTACGAAATTTTATCTAAGCGCTTGCGCGAACTTTCGTTCTTGAACAATGGCGTCAAAATTCGACTGATCGATCAGCGCCAAGGCAAAGAAGAGAACTTTGCATTCTCGGGCGGTTGCAAGGGCTTCGTCGAATACATCAACCGCAGCAAAACTGTATTGCATCCGAACGTGTTTTCAGTCAGTACGGACTCGACCGCTGGCGGCACTCTAGTGGGTGTGGATGTCGCGATGCAATGGAATGATGGTTACAACGAGCAGGTCCTTTGTTTCACCAACAACATTCCACAGCGCGATGGCGGCACGCACTTAACTGGTTTGCGCGCAGCGATGACCCGCATCCTGAATAAGTACATTGGCGACAACGAAATGGCTAAGAAGGCCAAGGTTGAAACCACAGGCGATGATATGCGCGAGGGCTTAACCTGCGTGTTGTCGGTCAAAGTACCTGAGCCTAAATTCAGTAGTCAGACAAAAGATAAGTTGGTCTCGAGCGAAGTGCGTCCTGCTGTCGAAGAGGCTGTCGCACGCACGCTTGAAACATGGTTGTTAGAAAACCCGATTGATGCAAAAGCGTTATGCGCCAAGGTTGTTGAGGCGGCGCGTGCGCGTGAAGCAGCGCGTAAAGCTCGCGAGATGACCCGACGTAAGAGCGTGCTGGAAGGTGCAGGCCTGCCAGGTAAGCTCGCAGATTGCCAAGAGAAAGATCCAGCACTTTGCGAGTTGTACATCGTCGAGGGAGACTCTGCGGGTGGCTCGGCTAAGCAAGGACGCGACCGCAAGTTCCAGGCTATTTTGCCCTTGCGCGGCAAAGTCTTGAACGTTGAAAAAGCACGCTTCGATAAATTGATTTCGAGCGAGCAAATCACAACGTTGATCACTGCACTCGGAACCAGTATTGGACCCGACTTTAACGTTGAGAAGCTTCGCTATCACCGAATCATTATCATGACCGATGCTGACGTTGACGGTGCGCACATTCGAACACTGTTGTTGACGCTGCTCTACCGACAAATGCCTGAGCTTGTCGAGCGTGGCTATATCTATATTGCACAGCCACCGCTTTACAAAGTGAAGGCCGGTAAAGATGAGCGCTATCTGAAAGATGAAGTTGAAGAGTCTAGCTACATGTTGCAACTCTCTCTTAAAGAGGCTTCGCTTGTTCCACAGGCGGGTGCAGCAGCGATTACCGGTGATGCGCTAGCAGAACTTGCCAAGCAGTATGTGATGGCGGGTGGCGTGATCGCCCGTCTTGGCCGCTTCATGGATGAGCGTACGCTGTCTGCCATTGTGGGCGGAGCAACGGTTGAGCTCGACACACAAGAGCAGGCTGAGGCTTCAGCTAAACGCTTGCACGCCGGCCTACAAGATCCTTTGTTACCGCATCAGGTCGATGTCGTGGCAGAGTTCCATCAGAGCGCAGAAAAATATCGTCTGATCGTACGTCGCAAACATCATGGCAACGTGCGTGTCACCGTGCTTGATCATGACTTCGTGCGTGGTGCAGACTACGCCATCTTGGCACGTGCTGCCGCAACGTTCCAGGGCTTGATCGGAAAGGGCGCAATGGTTGCACGCGGTGAGGGTGAAAAACGCAAAGAGATGATGATTGCCGACTTCCGCGAGGCGATGCAATGGTTGCGTTCAGAGGCTGAGCGTAACGTGAGCAAGCAGCGCTATAAGGGTCTGGGTGAAATGAACCCAGCCCAGTTGTGGGAGACTACGATGGACCCAACGGTGCGTCGCTTGTTGCGTGTGCAGATTGAAGACGCGATTGCCGCGGATGAAATCTTTACAACGCTAATGGGTGACAACGTTGAGCCGCGCCGTGCATTCATCGAAACTCATGCTTTGCAAGCTGCCAACCTCGACGTTTAACGCAAGCATATGATCACCAGCTTTTTTTGTCCGACGACGATTTATATGGGCGAGGGCTCATATAAGAAAATTGCTGACGTGATTGCCAAGCTCGCATGCCAGCGCATCTTCATTGCGCTGGATGCAGCTTTGCTTAAAAGTGAGTTCTACGCTGGCATTGCAAACCTGTTGCAGGAAGCGGACGTATCGACGGCACTATTCACTGAGATTGAGCCTGATCCGAGTGCACACACGGTTGAGAAAGCCTTTGCAGTTTGTCACGCGCACAAGGCGACCGTGATCTTGGCAATCGGTGGTGGCAGCACCATCGATGTTGCGAAAGCCGTTGGTATCCTCGCTACAAATGGTGGGCGAATTCATGATTACGAGGGAATCGAAAAGTTTTCGACCCCTGCCCTTCCTTTGATTGCGATCCCGACAACAGCGGGAACGGGCTCAGAGGTCTCAGGTTCCTGTGTCATTACCGACACTGAGAAAAATCTCAAAATGTCGATTCGTCATGCGTCGCTAAATCCAGCGCCGTTTGCGATTCTTGATCCTCTGGCCTTGCGGACGGTACCGGCACACGTTGCAGCACATTCAGGTATTGACGCCTTTGTGCACGCGTTTGAGTCGTATATTTCGCTCGGATCGAATCTCATGACCGACGCGATTAATTTGCAAGCGATGGCCTTGTTAGCGGGGAATATCCGTCAGTTTGTGGCGAATCGGCAAAACACGACCGCTGCGATGAATATGTTGTGTGGATCTGCGCTGGCGGGGATTACGTTTGGTCAGACGGGCCTGGGTAACGTGCACTGTATGGCTCGATTTGTCGGCGCAGAGTTTCACTTGTCGCATGGATTGTCGAATGCCGTATGTTTGCCACACGTTGCAAAGTTCAACTTGCTGGCAGTCCCTGAAAAATTCGCGCGTGTCGCCGAGGTAATGGGTTGTCCGGTTCAGGGGTTACCCACGCTGCAGGCAGCACATGCGGCCGTAGACGCCATCACCGCCTTGTGCGCGGACTTGTCGATCCCTGCGCGCTTGCGCGATGTGGGTGCCAAGCAAGAGTACTTTGATGACATGGCAAAAGCGTGCTTTGCGGCAAACTACAACCGCTGGAACCCACGCCACACAACGGTTGCCGACTTCAGATCGCTATTTGATCAGGCTTACTGACCCCAAGTTACCAAGCGGAGCTGGCTTCCCATAGAACAGGAAGCTTTTTTTGTTGCGCACGTCGAAATAGATCAAGCAAGGTAAAGGACCGTTGGCGTAGGCTGACAGGCTGAGCGAGCGGATGAATTGGCTCATCTGGATCTTCGTCCGTATTCGCTGCTTTTTCTTGCGCGATGGCGGCCTCGAGCAGAGTGATAGCTTCGCCGAGCTGCTCGGGCATCCATACCCCACGGGTTTCAAGCTCAGGGCCATCGAGTTTGCCGATGATTTTTAAAAGTGGCTTGGCATGCTGGGACAGCATCAGGACATCCGCACCAGCCTTGCTGCTAAAGGTAACAAGCATTGCGACTCCTTTATTAAGTGTTGAGTCAATGTAAACC
>JBEDEU010000231.1:0-3970 GCA_041175585.1 Pseudomonadota bacterium
CGATCTTTTTGACGCGCTGTTCGATGCTTTCCATGCAGATCTCCAAAGGGGAAAAGTCCGGCGAATTATAGCTAACCGGGAGAAAAAAAACCTATTACATGTACATGCCGCCATTCACGTGCAGCGTCGTACCTGTGATGTAACTCGCATTAGGCGAGGCTAAGAATGCGACAGCATGGGCAATATCCGCCGCCGAGCCAAGTCTACCAAGGGGAATTTGCCCCAAAAGTGCCGAGGTTTGTGCCTCGTCCAGGGCGCTGGTCATGTCGGTTTCAATGAAGCCAGGCGCGACACAATTAACCGTGACGCCCCGGCTACCCAGCTCGCGGGCCAGGGCGCGGCTCATGCCCGCCACACCAGCCTTAGCAGCGGCATAGTTGGCTTGACCGGGATTACCACTAGAACCAACCACTGATGTAATGTTAATGATGCGTCCCCACCGGGCCTTCATCATGCCACGCATGACTGCGCGGGATAGTCGGAATACAGCACTGAGGTTTGTCTGCAGCACAGCATCCCAATCCTCGTCTTTCATACGCATCGCCAGATTATCGCGGGTGATACCAGCGTTATTCACCAAAATATGTAAGCCACCCGCTTCTTTGCTCAAAGAATCAACCAAGGCATCGCAGGCGGGGACATCAGTCACATTCAATACAACGCCACGACCACCGTGCGGCGCCAACATTTCAGTGACCCCCTGGGCGCCGGCTTCGGTGGTTGCCGTACCCACAACCGTCGCACCACGCGCAGCCAACTCAAGCGCAATCGCTTTGCCAATTCCGCGCGACGCACCCGTAACTAACGCAACTTTATCTTTGAGATCCATGGTGTGCTCCAAATTTAACCAGCTGAGGCCAACGCCTCGAGCGCAGCCTGCATTGACTCAGGGTCCGTCACCGACAACGCAACAATATCGGGCTCAATGCGCTTGACCATTCCCGTCAGTACTTTGCCGGGACCGCACTCTACGATATGGGTAATGCCTTGGGACTTCATCGCTTGAACGATTTCTACCCAGCGCACGGCGTGCCAGGCCTGACGCACCAACGCATCACGTATTGCAGCGGGGTCTTGTTCGATTTTAACGTCGACGTTATTAATAACCGGTACCGCAGGCGTTGACACAGCAACTTTCGCCAGGGCCCCTTGTAAGACGTCCGCTGCCGGCTTGAGCAAACTGGAGTGAAACGGCGCAGAAACTGGCAAGATCATGGCACGCTTCGCACCCGCCGCTTTGGCAGCATCAATCGCACGCTGAACAGCAGATGCATGGCCGGCGATCACAACCTGCGATGGTGCGTTGAAGTTCACCGCCTCAACGATCTCACCTTGCGCTGCAGCCGCGCATGCAGCACGCACACCGTCGTCATCTAAACCCAACACCGCAGCCATCGCGCCCGTGCCGACCGGCACGGCAGCTTGCATGGCATCTGCACGGATACGAACGATACGCACCGCATCGGCCAGTGCCAACGCTCCAGCGGCTGTAAGCGCTGCGTACTCACCTAAACTATGACCCGCCATCATGGCAGCCTGTGGGCCACCCGCCGCGCGCCAAGCCTCGTACATCGCCACACCGGCCGTCAACATTGCAGGCTGTGTGTTCGTGGTCAGGCTCAGTTGTTCCGCCGGACCTTGTGCCATCAACGCACCAAGATCTTCGCCTAGTGCATCGGAGGCCTGCTTAATCACTTCCATCGCTGCGGGGTGGCTGGACCATGCGTCCATCATGCCAACTGTCTGCGAACCTTGTCCTGGAAAAACGAATGCGAATTTCATAATGTTTTGAGAGCGTAAATAATTTGTTTATCGGCAATAACACGACACGTTTTAGAGACGCAGCAGCACCGAACCCCAAGTAAAGCCGCCGCCTACTCCTTGTAGCAAAGCAAGCTGACCTGGTTTGATCCGTCCGTCACGTCTTGCCACATCCAACGCAAGTGGGATGCTGGCCGCCGAAGTATTAGCGTGCTGATCGACAGTCACCACAACTTTTTCGGTTGGAATATCTAGTTTACGCGCGAGAAACGTCAAGATCCGCAAATTAGCCTGATGCGGAATCAACCAGTCGATGTCCGATAACTGCATGCCTGCTTTCTCAACCACGCTGCGCGCTGAGCGATCAAGCACCGTGACCGCTTGCTTGAAAACTGCCTGACCATCCATACGTAAAAACGGATCGCCCGTCACTTGCCCAAAAGCAACATTACCTGCAGCGCAGAGAATATTCATCTGGCTACCATCGGCATGCAACTCCGCCTCGATGATCCCGGGCGAATCGCTCGCCTTCAGGACAACGGCTCCAGCGCCATCACCAAACAGTACACACGTCGAGCGATCGTTCCAGTCAAGAATGCTGGAGAAAACTTCGGCACCGATGACCAGAGCACACTTGGCACGTCCGGCACGAATAAAACTGTCAGCGGTGGTTAGTCCATAAACAAACCCACTGCACACGGCTTGCACATCGAAGGCCGCCGCACCTTTATTACCAAGATTAGCCTGCACCAAACATGCGGTGCTCGGAAACACAAAATCCGGCGTGGAGGTCGCAACAATAATTAAATCAAGCTCACTTGCCTCAACGCCTGCATCAGCTAAGGCGCGACGCGCAGCCTCGGTAGCAAGCGCACTCGTGGTGACGCCAGGATCGGCAAGATAACGCTGGCGGATACCCGTGCGCTCAACGATCCAGTCATTCGAGGTTTCAATCTGACGCGTTGCCAGATCAGCTGCAAGTGCATCATTGCTCACCAGCCTTGGGGGCAGGAAACTGCCAGAACCAACCAGGCGCGCGTACGGCAAGGCCTGCGTCATACGGAATCTCCGGAAGAATGTGGGCCGCTCACGGCCTGATTCTTGGTTAATTTGTTGATGGCATCAGTCGTGCGAGCAAGCAAACCGCTCTCCACGGCTTGACGCGCGCGCTCTAGCGCAAAACCGAAAGCAACCTGATCGGCCGAGCCGTGACTTTTAATCACAACTCCACGTAAGCCGAGCAAGGTTGCACCGTTGTACTGTCGGTTATCTACGCGCTTGCGAAAACGGTTTAGCACAGGCATGGCGATCAAGCCAATGAGCTTGGTGAACCAAGAGCGATTGAATTCTTCGCGAACGATGACGGACATCATGCGCGCCAGACCTTCAGAGGCCTTTAGGGTTACGTTGCCCACAAAACCGTCACACACAACGACGTCAACTGTACCTTTGTAAATATCGTCGCCTTCAACGTTGCCGTAGAAGTTCAACGTGCTTTGCCGCAATAAGTCGGCCGCTTGCTTAACGACCTCGTTTCCCTTGATAAGTTCTTCGCCGATGTTGAGCAAACCCACTGAGGGCGAGCGCCCATCATTACCCACTTGCGCGAGTGCAGCGCCCATCAAGGCAAACTGAAACAGGTGTTCGGCCGTGCAATCCACGTTGGCGCCGAGGTCCAACATGGTCGTGGCACCACCTTTCTGGTTTGGCAAAGCAGTTGCAATCGCCGGCCGATCAATACCGTCAAGCGTCTTGAGCACATAGCGCGAGATCGCCATCCAGGCGCCCGTGTTGCCGGCAGACACGCAAGCATCTGCCAGACCGTCCTTAACGGTTTGAGCGGCCACCCGCATGGATGAATCTTTTTTTCGACGCAGTGCGACTTCAACTGGGTCATCCATCGCGACGACTTCAGAGGCGCCGATAATGGGAAACCTCGCTGCGGCGAGGTTAGGGAAATCTTTTTTTGCGGCGTCCACAGCAAGTGCGAGTTCGTGGGGCAAGCCCACGAGCAGCAATTGGGTGTCTGGAAAACGTTGCGCGAAAGCGAACGCGGCGGGCACTGTGACGGGGATACCCGCGTCACCGCCCATGCAATCGATCGCGATGCGAATTACGGAAGCCACGTGTCAGTGCGACGCAGCGCGCTTAGACGAGATAAGCCCGTCAACCGCGATTATTCGTCAGTCTTAGTCTTGAGAACTTTGCG
>JBEDEU010000232.1:0-3963 GCA_041175585.1 Pseudomonadota bacterium
GGTGGGCAGCTTGGGCAACGGCATACGAGACAATCTCCTGGGGGCACAACAATCGAATAAATCAGGTCAGACTACTGGCGGCTTGCAGCACCTCTTGGGCATGTCCTGGCACTTTGACACCGCGCCATGCTTGAACGAGCTTTCCGCGTGCGTCGATCAGAAAAGTGCTGCGCTCGATGCCACGCACCTGTTTCCCATACATTTGTTTCATTTTGATGACGTCATAGGTGTTGCATACGACCTCGTCGGTGTCTGAGATCAGAGGAAACGGCAACTCTAGTTTCTTGCTGAAATTCTCATGTGACTTAAGCGAATCACGCGAAACACCAATGACCACGCAACTTTGGGCTAGGAATTGATCGTGTAGATCCCGGAAGTTCTCGGTTTCCGTGGTGCATCCCGGCGTATTGTCTTTAGGATAAAAATAAAGCACGACCCCGCGACCATTGCATTGTTTGAGAGTGATTTCGCCAAACGTGCTCAGAGCCGTGAAGTCCGGGGCTGCCTTGCCGATTTGTACGGTTGTCATGAAGGTGCTCCTGGGGCGGTGTGCTCTGGCAGCAGGGCGGCGATCACTTGACGACCTTCTGCCATGAGGATGTTGTAAGTGCGGGCCGCGGCTTGGGTGCTCATGCATTCCACACCCACGCCCGCCTGTAAAAGTGGCAGCAAGATGGTGTGGGACAGCATGCATTGACGATTCCCGGTTCCGACCAGTAACACTTCCGGGCGGATTCCTTCCAGTTTGGGGCCCGTCGCCTCAGTGGCGTCTAAAAACGCCATGGGGTCTAACGGTGCGAACTTGAGGTGTGCAGCTTGTAGCAGGAGGGCGGTGGTGATGTCCGTGGCCGCTTCAGCGGGCCAACGTTCTACTTCGCCCAAGGGGCCAAAAGCGATCGCGTGGTTAAAACGCGTCTGGTTAATTTCGACAAAGCCGTCACCGTATCCCGTGACGGTGTTCAGTGCCGAATTGGTATCAGTGTGAAGCTTCAATCAATACTCCGGCAGGTTCACTTGATCATAGCGCAATCATTCGTCAGATGCGATGACAGAGTGCCTACCCGCACCAAGGGGAAATCACGATTTTTATTGGTTTTTACCCCCGATTTGCCGGGTAGCCCGTGATGCGCTAGATTATGGGGTTTTGCTGCACTGCAAATAAAGCCTTTTCAGGCTGGACGATCAAGGACTTAGGATGAAGAAGTTTCCCCGCATCGAGCGGTTGCCACCGTATGTATTCAATATCACTGCCGAGCTCAAAATGGCAGCCCGCCGGCGCGGCGAGGACATTATTGATATGTCGATGGGTAACCCCGATGGCGCGACACCCCCGCACATCGTGGAAAAGCTCGTAGAGGCCTCCGAGCGACCCACGACCCATGGCTACTCGGTGTCAAAGGGAATTCCTCGGTTACGTAAGGCGATTTCAGACTGGTACCAGCGCCGCTACCAAGTGGACATTGACCCTGACTCCGAGGCGATCGTGACGATTGGCTCGAAAGAGGGGTTGGCGCACTTGATGCTGGCGACACTAGATGCCGGCGATACAGTCCTCGTGCCAAATCCGAGTTACCCGATTCATATATATGGCGCTGTGATTGCTGGTGCCAATATTCGTTCAGTGCGCATGACGCCTGGGACCGATTTCTTTGAAGAGCTCGAACGCGCGGTTAGAGAGTCGATCCCAAAGCCGAAGATGATGATTCTGGGGTTTCCGAGCAACCCGACAGCACAATGTGTTGATCTTCCGTTCTTTGAGCGTGTGATTAAGCTTGCCCGGGAACATGACATCATTGTCGTGCATGACCTAGCTTATGCAGACATTTGTTTTGACGGCTATCAGGCGCCCTCCATCATGCAGGTAGAGGGTGCACGCGAAGTGGCGGTTGAGTTTTTCACGATGAGTAAAAGCTACAACATGGCCGGTTGGCGTGTGGGCTTTATGGTGGGTAACGCCGAGCTCGTGAGTGCGTTGGCGCGAATTAAAAGCTATCACGACTATGGCACGTTCACGCCGATCCAAGTCGCCTCGATCGCTGCGCTGGACGGTCCTCAGGATTGTGTACAAGAAGTTGTACAAAAATATCAAAGTCGTCGCGATGTGCTGGTTAAAGGGTTGCATGAAGCGGGCTGGATGGTTGAGAACCCCAAGGCGTCCATGTACATATGGGCGCATATCCCAGAGCCCTACCGGGCCAAGGGGTCGTTGGAGTTCGCCAAGCGTATTCTGGAAGAGGCCAAAGTTGCCGTGTCCCCAGGCATTGGTTTTGGTGACTACGGCGATGAGTACGTACGGTTTGCATTGATTGAAAACGAGCAGCGCACCAGGCAGGCAGTGCGCGGCATCAAAGAAATGTTTCGCAAGGACGGATTGCTGTAATGGACTCTATTAAAGTTGGCCTACTCGGGCTTGGCGTTGTTGGTGGTGGAACATGGAAGGTGCTTCGTCGGAATGCCCAGGAAATCGCGCGTCGTGCTGGTCAGACGATTGAAGTCACCCGCATCGCGGTGCGCGATATTGAGAAGGCACGTGCCCTGGTTGGCGCGACAATTCTGGTTGATGCAGATCCGTTTGGCTTAGTGCGTGACCCATCGATTGATATTGTTGTTGAGCTTATGGGCGGGGACACCCTGGCGCGTGAACTCGTGCTTGAAGCAATTGCACAGGGCAAGCACGTTGTAACCGCGAATAAAGCACTGCTCGCGAAACACGGTACAGAAATTTTTGCCGCAGCGTCGGCGAAAGGTGTTGTGGTTGCCTTTGAAGCAGCCGTGGCTGGTGGCATACCTATCATTAAAGCGATTCGTGAGGGCTTAACCGCCAATCGTATTGAATGGGTTGCTGGGATTATCAACGGCACGACTAATTTCATTTTGTCGGAAATGCGTTCGCGCGGCTTGCCGTTCGCCACTGTGTTGGCCGAGGCGCAAAAGCTTGGCTATGCCGAAGCCGATCCAACTTTTGATATCGAAGGCGTCGACGCTGCACATAAGCTGACGCTTTTGGCGTCTCTGGCCTTTGGTATTCCGGTTCAGTTCGATCGTGCTTACATCGAGGGTATTTCAAAACTATCGGCAGACGATATCAAGTTGGCCGAGCGGTTGGGGTACAGAATCAAGTTGCTGGGTATTACCAAGCGTCGGCGCGAGGGCATCGAGTTACGCGTGCATCCTGCTCTGGTCCCCGCGAAATCAATGCTGGCCAATGTTGAGGGCGCGATGAACGCGGTCTTGGTTCGCGGTGATGCTGTTGGTCAGACCCTGTACTACGGCAAGGGTGCAGGTGAAGAGCCGACTGCCTCTGCAGTGGTAGCCGATTTAGTCGATGTCACACGCTTGTTGACTGCTGACCCAGAGCACCGTGTACCGCACCTTGCATTTCAGCCCGACGCCATGTCGGACACGCCGATTTTGTCGATCGACGACGTGATTACCTCCTACTACTTGCGTTTGACAGTTGCTGATCAGCCTGGCGTCTTGGCGGACATTGCGCGCGTCTTCTCGGATCGCGGGATCTCGATTGGTTCGATGATTCAACAGCCATCAGACTTGGATGCCAGTGCTGATCTAGTGTTTCTGACACACGAGGCGCTAGAGCGTGACGTGAATGCAGCGATCGCCCAGATTGAGGCGTTGCCCTTCGTGCGTTCGAATGTGACCCGTCTGCGTATGGAAAGCCTGTCATGAAATATGTCTCCACTCGTGGTGGTATGCAGGCCCAGGGCTTTGCCGACATCCTGCTAGAAGGTCTTGCCCCAGACGGTGGCTTGGCGATTCCCCAGGAGTTGCCTAAAGTGTCTGCCGCGATGCTCGAGTCATGGCGAGCCTTGCCCTATCACGCCTTAGCCGCTGAAGTGCTTGGTTTATTTGTGTCTGATATTGGGCGGGCAGACCTGCAAGCGATGACGCGTGCTGCGTATTGCAAAGAGTCTTTCAAGACAGAGGCGATTGTTCCGCTTAAGG
>JBEDEU010000233.1:0-3946 GCA_041175585.1 Pseudomonadota bacterium
CCGACGATTGCCATCGGGCTCCTTGGCCTAGTGATTGCGCCCGTTGAAGCGGCAGCAATGCTTGTGCTTCCTTCGCTGATCACAAACGTTTGGCAACTCATCGCAGGACCGAATTTTCGGGGCTTGCTCAAGCGATTCGGCACCTTACTTGTGGGGATTTGCGTTGGTACGCCCTTTGGCGTGAGCTTCATTGTGTTTGGCAATACCGATATCGTCACTGCGGTGCTGGGAGCCGTTCTTGTCTGTTACGGGCTCTATGGCCTGAGCTCTGCCAAAGTCAACATATCTGCCAGGACGGAGCGATGGTTGTCGCCGGTGACAGGTGTCGTGACGGGTGTTCTGATGGGTGCCACGGGCATCTCTGCACTACCTGTCGCGCCTTATTTCACGTCATTAGGACTAAAAAAAGACGACTTGATACAGGCTCTAGGCTTATCTTTCACCATTTCGTCCTGTGCGCTCGCAATCGGCTTATTGGTCACTGGGGAGTTTCGCGTGGCCGTTGCGACAACCTCTTTGTTGGCCCTTATCCCAGCCTTTCTAGGTATGTTTATTGGCCAGG
Organism: Pseudomonadota bacterium; assembly: GCA_041175585.1. Taxonomy (GTDB): domain Bacteria; phylum Pseudomonadota; class Gammaproteobacteria; order Burkholderiales; family Burkholderiaceae_B; genus Zwartia. The sequence goes on from JBEDEU010000233.1 coordinate 563, forward strand.
CTTTACGTCAACGCATCGCGCAAGAGCAATTTCGCAAATACTTTTTTGTGACGCTGTTAGTGCTCGGCGGCTACACGACTTATCGTGCAATTAGCTTAATGTCGTAAAGTCCGCTGTAGTCCGCCGTTGACCTTCAAACTGCTATTTACTGGCAGGCTTGTACTCTTTGGGTCGAATCATTTCAAACAATGTATTGACCTCAACGTAGTCGCCTTGATAACCGCAACGACCAAGTGGGCGCGCAGCTGCCGTATCAAAGATTCCATTCTTAAGAAATGCGGGATTGATATGCACACCAATCACCTCACCTAGTGTGAGCCATGTATTAATCAACTCGCCCTTGGCGTTTGTGAGTTGCGTTGTATTGATTAACTTACATTCCAGAGCAGCAATCGCATTTTTGATGCGCGGTGGCTTCACGAGCGTGGAGGCCTCGGCATCTAAACCCGCCAATTTCATTTCATCCACACCAGGGTCGACCGAAGCGGAGGTGATGTTCATCTCCTGCGCTAAATTCGCGCCACAAAAGTTGGCAACAAACTCGCCGGTCTCATCGATATTGTTTACGCTGTCTTTGCGCACAAAGCTTGTGCAAAAACCAATGACGGGTGGCGTCTCAGCAAACGCATTGAAAAAGCTGTAAGGCGCTAAGTTGACCCGGCCTTGTTTATCGATGCTTGAAATCCAACCAATCGGGCGCGGTGCCACGATTGCTTTGAACGGATTATGCGGCAGGCCATGGCCCTTACTGGGTTCGTAGAAATAATCGCTCACAGCAGTCCTTTTTATCGGGAATCGAGCGGCGATTTTGGCATATTTCATGACCAGAAATGCATTGCTGCGATGCAACAGAACAAATGACAGGCAAATGACGGCGCAAGATAATAGAATCAGGTATCAGCGTAGCCCACGCCGAGCTTTGCGCATCGACACTTTTAACCGAGCAAATACCATGGAAAGAAAAGTCAACGATCTAGGCGGTCAACCAGCAGGTCCAGTCTGTCTAGACGAGCACCCTAGTACGCTGCACGAGAAACGCGTGGATGCATTACAAAAAATACTCTCTGGTCCAAAGCTCGGAGTGTTTACCAGCGACGCGATGCGACGCGCGATTGAGTCCAATACCGCTGAAGACTACAAAAGCATGCTCTATTACGACAAGTGGATTCGCGCCGTTCGAGACCTGATTGTCGAACAACAACTCGTGACTGCGAAAGAGATCGATGACCGCATCGCCGAGCTGCGGGTACGCCTAGCAAAGACGGGGAAGCTATGAACGCATTGCCACCTCGCGCAGGAGACGCACTCCCGCTCGGCGCCGCCGTGCGCATCCGAAAGCAACCACCCGAAGCGCACTGCCGTACCCCGTTTTACTTGCGCGGTGCGAAAGGCGAAATCGCTGAGGTTCGCGGTCTCTTTCGGGACCCCTCCCTACTCGCTTTTCACAAACCCGGATTACCGATGCGTATTTTGTATCGCGTGAAATTCAAGCAAGTAGATGTTTGGCCAAACTATGCTGGCAGCAAAAACGACACAGTCGTTGCTGACATTTACGAACACTGGATCGAACCAGTTGCAGGAGAAACAAAATGAGCGGTTCACATCACCATGACCATGACCACGATCACGACCACCACCATCATGATCACGGCAAACCGCACAGTCACCCGCACTCGCCGCCTGCACCAGACGACGATGATGGGTACGATCGCTACGAGGTCCTGCTGCAAACGGCAATACGTGAATTGCTAGATGAGAAAGGCATTATCAGCGCTGAGGAACTACACCGACAGATCGACTATCAGGACAGCCTGACCCCAGCGATTGGTGGGAAGATCGTCGCCAAGGCCTGGTCTGAACCAGACTTCAAGAAAAAGCTTTTGGCCGATCCACTGAAAGCCATCAACGAGTCATTTGAGTTAGACATCACGACACCTCTAGACCTCGTTGTTCTGGAAAATACGCCGACAGTCCATAACGTTGTAGTCTGTACACTTTGTTCGTGCTACCCACGCATGCTCTTAGGCATTCCGCCCGCTTGGTACAAGTCACTGGACTACCGTTCGCGCGTGGTCGTCGAGCCTCGAAAAGTATTGGCAGAGTTTGGCACCGTATTGCCCGATGACGTTGAAGTGCGCGTCTCAGACAGCACTGCAGACCTGCGCTTTCTAGTCTTACCCAATCGACCCGCAGGCACAGAGGGCATGACTCAAGCGCAGCTTGCGGAGCTCGTCTCCCGAGACTCCATGATCGGCACCGCCGTTGTATCAGCATCTTCTAAATAGCAGCAGAGTCAATGAAACAAGCACCCGTCAAACCTCGTCCGGCCGCGACGATTATTCTTGCCCGTAATAGCAGTGATGGGGTAGAAGTTTTAATGATGCAGCGCACGACAGCCGTCGACTTCGCGACGGGTATGCATGTGTTCCCCGGCGGAGCGGTGGATCCTACCGATCACCATGAAGAAATCGCATCGCTCTGTGTAGACCTGGATGATCAGCGCGCTAGTCAAATGCTCGGGATTGAACAGGGTGGCTTAGCCTACTGGATTGCGGCAATCAGAGAGTGCTTTGAAGAGTCTGGGTTGCTTCTTGGCTATCGGCATGATCAGGACCTAGTGCGCTTACATGGAGAGGATGCCGAACGGCTAGCCAACCTCAGGCTCGAGATGGCACAAAACAAGCTGAGCTTCGCGGATATTTTGAAGGCCGAGCAGTTTAGAGCAGCAACCGACAAAATCGCTTATTACAGCCACTGGATTACGCAGGCAGGCCGACCAAAACGCTACGACACCAGGTTTTTCGTCGCTCAAGCGCCAGAGGGCCAGACTGCGGTGCAAGACAATCACGAAACTGTTGGACAGGTGTGGGTACGGCCAGATCAAGCGATCGAAATGAACCGGGCCGGTACGATCGAGTTGATGTTCCCCACAATCAAGACCTTGGAGAGCCTGACGCCTTTCAAACAGGTCGAAGAGCTGCTTGAATTCGCACGTACGCCCAAGCCAAAAACGTTGATTGCGCCCTTCACTGCGACCGCACGTGGCGGAGAACAACACATCTTAATTCCCGGCGACTTCGCGTATACCGAAGTGCGAAAAATTGATCCAGAGAACAGAGGTTCAGCACAGTCATATATCGAGCCCGGTCAGCCGGTTCTTATCGGTGATGGCATCGTACGCGTGACTGCAGCTAACCCGGGGATGATGACAGGCCCTGGCACGAACACATATCTAATTGGTAACGCTGTCACGGGAGTGGCTGTGATTGACCCGGGCCCAAACCTAGAGGATCACATTCAAAACATTATGGCGGCAGCGACAGGACCGATCAAATGGATTCTGTGCACCCATACGCATATCGATCATTCCCCTGCATCCAACAG